>JALZOC010000024.1 GCA_030857365.1 Acidobacteriota bacterium | reverse complement strand
GCTGCTCGTGTACGCGCGCTACGACCTGACGTTCCCCGTCACGCTGTCGCGCTTTCTCGTCGCGGAATTCAAGCGGCGCGGGATCGATCATGAAGTGGCTGCGCTGCCGTGCGGCCACTACAGCATAGGGGTCGGCCCGTTCAAGTGGATGGACGGGATCGTGCTCTGCCGGTTCCTGAGTCGAAACCTGTAGCAGGGTTCGACGAGGTTCTACGGGGTTCAGAGGTACTTCAACACCCCGCGGAGTGCGTCGAACAGGACGTCCGCCACGGCGCGGACCAGGGGGGAGATCTCGCCGTCCGCGATGTTCTCGGCGGTAGCGACGGGCTGCGTGATGAGGAGGTAAATGAGTCCGCCGGCAAACACCGCTGTGAGAAGCCCGACGATCGCGGCGAGGCTGAGGCTGCGCTGGGCAAGGCTCATAGGAAGGTGCCCAGTTTACAACGACGCGACATAACTGTGAGTTGGACGAAGCGGCGCCGGCGGCAGTTCCCTCCGACCCCCGGCGGGGCCGTCTGGCCTTCCAGGTCAATCACTTGCACGGTCGGTCCGGGCCGATTTCGGCGCCGGCCGCGACGGTCAGGCGGCCGAAATTTCCGTTGGCGCGCCGAGATCCAGTCGATCGAGTGTCGGTCCAATCTTCTCCCGGTCACCGACCAGGACGGTCAGCAGCCGGGCCGGGTCGATGTGCTCGGTCGCGACGCGCGTCAGCGCCGCCTCGTCCACCGCGAGTACTTTTGGCACGAAGGTGGAGAAATAGTCGTCCGGCAATCCGTACAAGGCGAGCTGCGCCGCGCCGCGGCTGATCTGCTCGGCCGTCTCGAAGTTGCGCGGGTAGCCGCGGGTGAGCGCCGCGCGGCCGGTTTCGAGCTCCGGGCGTGTGACAGGCCGTGCGCCGCGGATGTCCCGCAGCTCGGACAGCGCCTCGATCACGGCGTCGACCGTCGCTTCCGACTGCACGCTCGCGTGGAGCGCGAAGGGGCCAGGGCCGCACCGGAAATCGAAGGACGTCCGGGCGCCGTAGGTATAGCCCTTGTCCTCGCGCAGGTTCATGTTGATGCGGCTCACGAACTGGCCGCCGAGCACCATGTTCAGCACGAGCAGCGCGTGATAGTCCGGCGTCGAGCGGGGCACCGATACGTGGCCGATGCGCAGCTCCGACTGCGCCGCCGCGGGACGATGGAGAACGGCGAGACGTTCGCGCGGCGGCGGAGGGATGGGTAATGTAGTGGGGTCGACCGGAGCCGTCGTGCCTGCCCCGGCCGGCCACCCGCCGAACGCGCGCTCCACGAAATCGCCCAGCGCCTCGTGCGTCGCATCACCCGAGGCGACGATCGTGAGCCGGGACGGGATGAACATGGATTGGTGGAAGCCGCCCACCTCCGCCAGCGCCATTGCGCGGAGCGAGGCCTCGGTGCCAATCGGCTGGTGGCCGTACGGGTGATCCGGGTAGAGCCGCTCGGTGAATGCGCGATCGGCGAGCGCCGGCGGCAGGTCGCGCATCTGGACGAGCCTGTTCAGACGCAGCTCGCGAACGCGCTCGAAATCGCGCTGTTCGAGCCGCGGGTGCATCAGCATGTCGGCGAGCAGCCGGATGCCACGGTCGGCGAACCGCGCAAGGCTGGTCAGCGTCAGGATCGTGGCGTCGGATCCGATTTCGGACTCGAGATGCCCGCCGATCCGCCCGAGGCTCTCGGCCAGCTCGATTGCGTCGAGATCGCCGGAGCCTTCGTCCAGCATGTCGCTCGTGACCGCGGCAAGGCCGGGCCGCTCGCGCGGGTCGGACGCGGCGCCGACGGGGAAGAGCGCCAAAAAGCTGACGAGAGGCACGGCGTGGTGCTCGACCGTGAGCACACACAGCCCGTTGGCGAGCAACCGGCGGCGGATTTCCGGAAAGCGAAACCGCGGTTCGGGGCCAAGCGCCGGGAGCCGCGCACGATCGACCGCCATCACGCGACCGACACCGGCTGTGAGCCGGCGAGGGCCAGCGCCGCCTGGCCTCGCGGAACCACGCTGAGCACGACGCGCGCCCCGCTCCGCAGCCACTCGCGCGACACGCGCTGGATGGTCGCCGGGGTGACCTTCCGGTAGCGCGCCAGATCCGTCTCGAAGAATCCGGGGTCCCCGACGTACACGTTGTATGCGTTCAATTGATCGCCTTTGCCGCCGAACCCCCCCACGGTCTGCAGCCGGTAGATGAAGCTCGCCTCCGCCTGCGCCTGGCAGCGTTCCATCTCGAGCGCGGTGGGTCCCTGGTCGGTCAACGTCCCGAGCACCTGCAATATCGCGCGTTCGAGGTCGGCGAGCGTCCGTCCGGGCGCGGCCGTGGCGACGATCTGGAAGAATCCGCCGATCTCCCGTGAATTCTGCGATGCCGCGATTTCGGTGGCCATCCGCTGCTCGTACACGAGCGTCCGATACAGGCGCGACGTCTTGCCGCTCGCAAGCAGTTCGCCCACGAGATCCAGCTCCGCATCCCCCGGCGCGAAGAGCGCGGGTGAGTGCCACGCCATGTACAGCCGCGGCAGCTCCACGCGGTCTTCGAGCAGCAGCCGGATGTCGGAGGTGATCGCCGGCGGCGGCGTGAACTCGGCCGGCGGCGGCTCGTCGCCAGCCTCGAGCGGACCGAAGTAATCGCCCGCCATCGCGAGCACCTGGTCCGTGTCGACGTCGCCGGCCAGCGCGAGCGACGCATTGCGCGGCCGGTAATACGTCTGAAAAAACGCCTTCACATCGTCCAGCCGCGCTGCCCGGATGTCGTCGGCTCCGCCGATCGTCATCCAGTGATACGGATGATCGGGCGCATACAGGGCGGCCATCATCGCCATCCCGGCAAAGCCGTAGGGCCTGTTCTCGTAATTCTGGCGGCGCTCGTTCAGCACGACCTCACGCTGATTCTCGAATTTTGCGTCCGTCAGCGCCGGCAGCAGGTACCCCATCCGATCCGATTCCATCCACAGCGCCAGTTCCAGCGCGTTGGTGGGGACGACTTCCCAGTAGTTCGTGCGGTCCGCGTTGGTGGAGCCGTTGAGGGCCGCGCCGGCCTCCTGCAGC
Organism: Acidobacteriota bacterium; assembly: GCA_030857365.1. GTDB lineage: Bacteria > Acidobacteriota > Vicinamibacteria > Vicinamibacterales > 2-12-FULL-66-21 > JALZOC01. The sequence continues at coordinate 9,215 of JALZOC010000024.1, read as the reverse complement.
GGCTGGAAGAATCCGCGGTCGTAGTGCTGCGACCCCTCGAACATCAGGTGCTCGAACAGGTGCGCGAATCCCGTCCGCCCCGGCTTCTCGTCCTTCGATCCCACGTGGTACCACACATTGACCGCGACGATGGGACAGCCGTGATCTTCATGGATCAGGATGTCGAGACCGTTTTCGAGCCGATGGTGGGTATAGGCGATGTGCATCGATGGGGACTCGCGGGGCTTACCGAACCTGCATCAACGGAATCGCCGTCTTCTTGTAACTCGCAATCGCCAGCTGCACGGCAATCTGCCGGGCTGCGGCGTGGAAGGACTGGGCCGCGGGCGACTCGCGCTCGGCGATGGTTATGGGCACGCCGGTATCGCCGCCGATGCGGATCGGCTCGTAAATCGGCACGCGGCCGAGGAACGGCACGCCCATCTCGAGCGCGAGCGCTTCGCCGCCACCTTTCCCGAAAATGTCGCTCTCGTGGCGGCAATCCGGGCACACGAAATGGCTCATGTTCTCGACGAGGCCGAGCGGCGTGATATTCAGCTTCTGGTACATCCGCACGGCGCGCCGCGTATCGGCCACCGAGACAATCTGCGGCGTCGTGACGACCACGCTCCCGGACACCGGAACCGTCTGGCCCAGGCTGAGCGCGATGTCGCCAGTGCCCGGCGGCATGTCCACAATCAGGTAATCGATGTTCTCCCAGCGGACCTGGCGGAAGAACTGCTGGATGACGCTGTGGAGCATCGGCCCGCGCCAGATGACCGGCGTGTCGTCCCCCGCCATGAACGCCATCGAGACGAGCTTGATCCCGTACTGTTCGGCCGGGACGATCTGCCCGCCGTCGTCGCCGGCGAGCTGGGCGGTGATGCCCAGCATCAGCGGCACATTGGGTCCGTAGACGTCGCCATCAATCAGCGCGACGCGGCTGCCCATCTGGCTGAGCGCGATCGCGAGATTCACGGCGACCGTGGTCTTCCCGACGCCTCCCTTCCCTGCCCCGACCGCGATGATGTTCTTCACGCCGGGCACGGCCGCCCTGCCGGCCGGATCCGCCGACGTGGTGGAACGCACCTGCACGGCCATCTCGACCGCCGCCGACGACACTCCGGGCAGGCTGGCAACCGCCTCACGCGCCTGCTCTTTCACGGCCTCTTTCCAGGGCGCTCCGTGCGTGGCGAGCTCGATCGTGAACGCCACGCGGCCCTCTTCGATGCGCAGGTTCCTGACGAACTTGAGCGCCACGATGTCCCGGTTCAGATCCGGGTCACGAACCGTGCGCAACGCGTCGAGGACCGCCGGTTCGGAAACTGCTGGAGGCATAAAACAGCTCTCGGCTCTCAGCTCTCAGCTTTCAGCTCTCAGCAACTGAGAACTTCGAACCGGGCGAGGAGCTACCCTTCAGTTGTAATTGTATCCGTGACCAGGACCGGCACTGCGATGAATCCCGACTCCGCCGTCTGCGCCGCAAAGCGCTGCGCCGCGGCCTCGTCGCCAGCTCGCACGGATCGCCGGCGAGTGGAGGCGGGGCGCACCGAACTACAGCCGCTCCTCCGCCATCCGCCCCACAACCGGGAGCTTGAACCGTTCTCCCTGGTAGGCTTTGAACATCAACAGCAGCCATAGAGCGGCGGAGCCATAGAACACGAAGATCGACAGCATCCAGCCAAGCAGCGGAATCGACAGACAAATCAGGAACGCGACACAGGCGGCGCCGAATACCATCATCGATTGCACCGCGTGGAAGCGGACGAACGCGTTCTGCGGCTCGACGAGGTAGAACACCAGGCCGGAGACCCACCCGAGACTGTACGACAGGGCCCCGGCCAGGTTCTCGTCGAAGCCGCTCGAGGTCTTGCCGGTCTCTGTCACAGAGTGTCCTGCCTGTCAGGGTTTCGAACGCACGAAGACGCCGCGCGTCTCGTTATGGAGGAGCACCCAGTACCCGTAGATGCTGAGCGCCGTGCCGAATGGGAGCACGAACAGGTTGAGGGCGCCCAGGACGAGCGCCATGGTCCGCCCGCGAGGCTCTCCGCGCCGCAGAGCCGCTCCGGCCCAGGCATTCACCCCCCCACCGAGCAGCAGCGCGATCGCAAACACCACGAAGGCCCCGGCCGTCACCCCGGCCGCCAGCCGAACGTCCGTCGAGGTCATCCCGATGGCGAGGGCCCCAATCGCCAGGAGCAACATCGAGCCGCCGAGGAGCAGGCCAATGGCCCCCCAGACGAGTTGAAGAATTCCGAGCAGATCGATGTGGGGACGCATGGCAATGGAACCCGTTCGAGGGGCCGCGTCAGCGGATGCTGATCCGGACATCGACGACGGTCTGAGGCGCTCCGCGCGGCGCGACGCTGAAGCGGAACCGCGCCCCTTCCCGAACGCCGGCCGGCACGCGCAGCCGCATTTCGTGGGTCGCCGACACTTCTCCCCCGCCGCCGCACGCCGCGCACCAGTCCGACCAGACCTCGCCCCGGCCGCCGCATCGGGGGCACGTCCGCCGCAACGGGACATGCAGGGGAACCAGTGTGCCCCAGAAGGCCTCCTGTGGGGTCAGGACGATCTCCGCCGACAGCGACGCCTCCGGAGCGCCGCCGAAGAACGAGTCGCGCATGCGGTCGAGCACGCTCGACACGGAGGGAAAATCGATCGCGACCTCGTCGCCGAGCCAGTCGGCACGCGCCCCCGTCGTGAGGTTGGCGTCGTACGAACGCCGCCGCGCGGGGTCTCGCAGGACCTCGTACGCACGGGACGCTTCGAGGAACGCCGCCCCGCGATCGTCCCCGGAAATGTCGGGGTGATAGCGGCGCGCGAGCTGCCGGTAGGCGCGCTTGATTTCCTCCGCACCCGCGCCGGGCGCCACGCCGAGAACGTCGTAATAATCGCGCATTGCGCTCTATTTCCAGCCCTGCAGAAACAGTGCCGGCCTGTGTCGTTACGATAGGAGCGGCCCGAGGGGAAGTCAAGAAGAGCCCGGCCGCCGGTGCTAGAATCGGCCCATGAAGGAATGCCCGCTCTGCGGCGAATCGATGCGCCTCAGCGTGCGAGACATCGAGGGTCGGGGCGTGAGCGCCGGAATGGTACGAATCCGTGAGTGGATCTGCCCCGAATGTGATTACTTCGAAGAGGCGGAAGCCGGGGACGTGTGACGCGGAATCAGCGGGCGCCGAGCGTCAGCAGCACTTCGTTGCGGACCTCTTCCTCGAAATCCGCGAAATTCATCGCCGTCTCGCACTCATCGCACAGCACCTCGATTACCGCGGGGCGGCCTTCTTCATTCGCTTCCACGCGGGCGTCGCGTAACTGGACGACGTGCATCTGCAGGGTCTTGACCAGGAAGTTCTGGTCGTTCCCGCAGCTCGGACAAGTCAAGGCCATCTAAACTACACTCCTCTCGGCCACTGAGGCCGTTGCCAAATCAAACGGATTGTACGGGAACGGCTTTCCCATACGCAATCAAGATCTTCGGGGCACGACGCACCCGTCGCGGGTATACGATGCTCGTATGACCGAGCACAAGCCTGCCCACGCCGTTCAGAGCGAAGCCCGCGGACCGCACTGGGTCGCCTGGAGCCCCGGGGCCGACGGAAAGCCTGACCGCTCGGTCGTGCTCGTGGGACGTACCAGGAAGGAGGCGGAAGATCGGGCGCGGCGGTGGGTGGAGGCGAACGAAGCCGGGTAAGAGCCCCATCGCGAGGCTGCTGCGGTAATTTCTACTCCTCGGAGTCGTCCTGGTCCTCGAACTCTTCCGGATCGCCAAGCCGCAGAATCTGTCCGCTGGCATGGCCGGCGAGGATGCAGTGCGGACCCTTCGCTTCGAGCGACACCACGGCAACATCCCAGGGACGGGCACGATAGGCCGCTGCCACACACCCGCACGGCAGCCCCTCGAGCGCTTCAAGCTCGAACAGGGTCGTCGTCGGTCTTACGTAGTTCAGCGCACCTGAGGGGACTACCATACCGCACCTCCCGTCACCGAGCCTCGTTGCAATCCCGAAGCCAGTTACAAGGGTTAGACATCGCCTCATTCCTTTTGGTTCCGTAAGGAACCTAAGGCCTTACGCCCCTTGGACATGCCGTCGCCCCTCGCGGGCGGGCAGAGGCCGGACCATCCGACATCCAGAGACGACAACGAAGGCCTCATTTGTGACCACCCGCGCTCCCTGCCCTTTGAAATCCCCCCGGTCACGGCACTTACGCGCCGGCGCGCAATGTGTGCAGAACTCTCACACTGCGGACGAAAAGCGCGGCTACGAGCTGCCAGCGTCCGCCGTGTCGTAAACAAGCTGCCCCCTGACAGTTGCCTCCGGGAAGAGCGAACGAGCCGCGTGAACGTAGGTGTCGAGCTGCCGCTCGTGCGAGCGGCGAGGACGCCCGGTCTTGAACTCGAGAACGACGACCGAACCGTCGACGCAAACGATCACGCAGTCGATAACGCCGCGGAGGATGACCGGGCTGGTCGCCGCGACGGCCGCCGGTTGCGGGTCGGGCGGCATTCGCATGGAAGACGGCACCTCGTACTGTCGCTGTCCACTGGCAAGGAGCATGTGGACGTCCTGCCGGCGCCGCATGCGCTGATAGGCGTCGAGCGCCGCCTGCACCGTAGCATCCGCATCCACGAGCCCCGTCCGTTCATCCGCGTGGAGCAGCTCCTGTACGTCGGCCGCCGTGACCGCCTCCCCCATGCCGGCCGATCCGTCGTGGAACTGGAACAAGCGATGAACGAGCGTGCCCACGACCGGATTCCGCGGGCCCTCCCGCCCCGCCTCGTGCGCCGCATCGGCCGGCTCTTCAGCGTCGACCGTCTGCAACCATCGGGTGATCGGGATCCGCCTCGTGCCGAGGCTCACGGCCGGAGGGCCGAATTGGTCCGCGGGTCGAGGCACCCGCGCTGGCTCGACGGGCAATGCCACCTCAGCCGCGCTCGCGTCCACCAGCGGCGAGAGCGGATCCGGCACCCTGCAGATGCGCCAGTTGAACGGACGGCCGGACGATCCCGCCCAGCCAATTTCAGCGCACTCGACAAACGATGTGGCGGCGCGGCTGAACAGCTCCCGCACCGAGTCCGGCAGGACCTCGGCGAGGCTGCCCCTGCCCGGCACCACGACCGCGTCCTTCAGCACGGAGGAAAAGTACAAGCGATCGCGCGCCCGCGTGAGTGCGACGTATAGAAGGCGCCGGGTCTCGTGCTTCTCACGCTCGCGCTCCGCTTCGTCGGTCTCGGACACGAACGGGCCGACCGAGACCGAGGGTTCTCCCCCCTCCCCCTCGACGACGACGCGAACGGGACGTGGGGGACCGGACGCCCCCCTGGACAGGTTGACGACGAAGACGACGGGGAACTCGAGGCCCTTGGAGGCATGCACCGTCATCAGGTTCACGGCGTCGAGCGCTTCGATGACGGCGTTCGACTCGTCGCCCGCGCTCAGCGAATCCATGTGGTCCGCGATCCGCGCGAGTGTCGCATAGCCGCGGTTCTGGATGCGTCGAACGAGACCGCGCATCTTCTTGAGGTTTTCCCACGCCTGCTGCCGGCGCGGGCCCCGGAGCTCGTACGCGTAGGCCGTTTCCGGGAGGATCTGTTCGATCAGATCGGCAGGAGGCACGCGGTCGACGCGCGCGATCCATTCGGCAACACGCCCGCGCACGAACAGCAGCACGCGCCGATCCTCGTCGCCGAGGGCACCCGCTGATTCCGGTACTCGGGGACCAGTCAGCGCCGCCGCCAGCCCCCTCCCCAGCCGCGAGAGCCCGACGTCGGAGATGCGCACGAAGCGCGACCGCAGAAACGCCGCTGCCCTGAGGTCGGACACGGGATTCGCGAGATACCGTATCAGCGCGGAGAGATCCTTGATTTCGTCGGCGTCGAAGAATCCCAGCCCCTTGTAAACGTAGGTCGGGATCCCGCGAACCTCCAGTTCGTGCTCGAACTCGCGATGGCTCGTGCGCGATCGGAACAGGATCGCGATGTCGCCCGGACGTGCGGCCCGCGGCACACCGGTCTTGCGATCCCTGAGAGTTTCTTCCCGCAGGATCCGCTCGATCTCCGCTGCGACGGCCGCCGGCTCCTCCGCGGCGGCGATCCCGAGCACGGGGCCGCGCACGCTGTCGGGCACAGGGTCGACCGGAAACCGATCCGTGTCGCCGTAGGTGAAATCGTCGGGGCGGCCGCCCGGCTGCGACATGTCCGCGAACAGCTCGTTGACGAACTGGAGCAACTCCGGAAGCGCACGGAAGCTGCGGCTGATGGCGCGCCGCGGGTCGCCGGCGGGCCGCAGCCCCTGGATGTAGCGGCCGGCGTGCTGGAGCACCGCCGCTTCGGCGTCCCTGAACCGGTAAATGGACTGCTTGCGGTCTCCGACGATGAAAATCGAAGGCTGGGTGGCGAGCCCGAGCCCTTCTCCCCACGACTGAATGAGCAGCGACACGAGCTCCCACTGCGCACGGCTCGTATCCTGGAACTCGTCAACGAGGACATGGTGGTAGCGCGATTCGAGGCGGAACCGGCTCTGCGAGAACTCGTCCATTCGCCGCAGGAGATCGAGCGCGCGCTGCAGGACGTCCGAGAAGTCCAGTACCGACCGCTCGTCGAGCGCCTGCCGATACTGCTCGAGCGCGATGGCAAACATCCGCCGGATGCCCCGCGCGAGCACGACGTTGAAATCGCGGGAAAACGCAGACACCACCCGCTCGATCTGCGGAGCAATCTGGAACACGGCGGCGCGGTGGCGCCTGGCCGCGTCCGCCGCGGGGTAATCGCGTGCCGTGCTGTACGGCGGAATCCCTCCTCCGCGCCGCGGGTTGCCGTCGCTCGTCAGGAAATGCGCAGCGACCCGGTCGAGGAGCGCGCGGATCGACGCATCCCCCGCCCGCTCGACCTCGGCCAGCCGCTGCAGGTCGCGTGCGAACAGCTGATAGCGTGGATGTGCGACCGGACCGTCGGCGAGAAATCGCGGCAATCCCCCGGGCACGGTCCGCAGCACATCCTGCAGGGACGTCGCCGTCCGCCGGCAGATGATCCCGGCGCTCAAATCGCGCGGGCCGGACGAGAGAAACCGGTTCAACGCCTCCCACGCCACGAGCCGGCGGTGCAGCAGCGAGGCGAGTCCGGCGCGGGTCCTCGAGACGCCGAGCTGCGCCAGCACGAGCGCGACATCCGGATCCTCCCGCGCGAGGCGGGCAAAAATCCTCAACGCCTGGTCGAGGGCGGCGTCGACGAGGCGCGGAACCTCCGTTTCATCCGCCATCTCGAACCCGGGATCGAGATCGGCCTCGAGCGGGAACTCGCGCAGCAGCGACAGGCTGAACGCATCGATCGTGCTGATGGCGATCTCTCCGAGGCGCCCGCGGATGTCGTGCCATCGGGCCTTGTCGAGCTCGCTTCGGGCCGCCGCCGTCTTGAGCTCACGCACGACCCGTTCGCGCATCTCGGCCGCCGCCTTCCGGGTGAAGGTGATCGCGAGGATGTTCCCGGGGTCGACGCCTGCCTTCAGCAGGTTCACGTAGCGCCACACGAGGACGGAGGTCTTCCCCGTTCCGGCCGATGCCTCGAGCACCACGTTGTTCCGCGGGTCGATCGCAAACGCGCGGGCAGTTGCATCCGGATCGCTGGCGGCCGGCGACGCGTCCGGCGCGGGACCGTCGTCGCCCGGACGGGAGCCCGGAACTCCGGCCGGGACCGGATCAGCGTCCGGGGCGGCCGCGTCGAAGAGTGACAGCTGCGCGGAAGGCACCTGGTCCTCACGTGCGTCACTCATCGCCCACATAGTCCTTCCGGCAGACAGAGGCGTAGCCGCAGTGTGTGCAGATGAACGGCTCGTCGGGCGCCGGCGGGAACTCACCACGTTCGATTCTGTCGATCGCCGCCAGCAATCGTTCCTGCCCGGCATCGACGGCTTCGCGGAGCGACGAGGAGGCTCCAAGGCCTACGAACGCGTGCTTTTCCCGGAAGGCCACGTATCCCGCCTGGCCGAGCGTCCACGACCGTCCGTGTCGTCCCGCCAGCGACTGCTCGGCGCAGATGCCGTACACGGGCAATTGCAGCGCGCGGGCGGCTTTTGGGGCCTTCCCGAGCTTGTAGTCGATGACGCGGAGCGTCCCGTCCGCGAGCAGATCGATTCGATCCGCCTTGGCGCGCAGCCGTACGGAGCGGGCACCCGCGCTCGACGCGAATACGAATGCCCCCTCGAGCTCGTGTTCCAGCAGCCGCTCGATGATTTCACCGCCCTGCTCGATCTCGAACGTGAACGCCCGCTGCGCCAGACCCGGCGCAGCCGCCGATCCAAGCAGGAGCGTACGCTCCACTGCCCGGTCCGCCTCCGGCAGCGTCGCGAGCGCCGCGCCCGCGACCCCCTCGAACAGCGTCAGAGCGTCGTCCAGGTTGTCCACCGTCATGCTTCCGTGTCCGCGCGCCTGCCAGAGGGAGAAGAACTGTTCGAACACGCCGTGCAGGAACTGTCCGCGTTCCTGCGCCGAGAGTCCTGATGCCTCGTCCCGTTCCTCGGGCAATCGAAGGACGTGCGCGGCGAAGTACTTGAATGGACACTCCAGGTACCGTTCCACCTTGCTGACCGCGTACACGGCCGCATCCCGGAGTCCTGCCGCGCCGTGGAACATGGCGTCCGTGGCAGCCGAACGGGATGCGCGCATCGCAAGCCACTCGAGCGGCGCGCCGGTCAGCGCGGACGGCGCCACCGGATCCTCGGCGAGCGCCTCGTGAATGAAGACCCTCGCGTCTTGGGCCGGTGCGAGCCGCTCAACCGGCAGACCGGCACCCGCAATCTCTTCCAGAAACGACGACGGCGACACAATCGCGTCGTCTTCCAGGGTGAAGAGGGAGACCGTCACCCTGCGGCGAGCGAGCCGAAGCAGATCGTGAAAACGAGCACACGCCCCGGAGAGCCGGTCCGCGTCGAGCGGCCATCCGAGCTGCGCCAGCAGTGAGGAAGGATAGAAGATGCTTCGCCGCGATCGATCCGGCCAGTCGCTTTCGACAAGGCCGACGAGGCGCACCTCGTCCACGTCGGCGTACGCAGCCGCCGGAGCGTCGAGCAGCACGACGCCCTCGACACCCGTCCGTGGGGAGAACGTCTGGCCCTCGATCCATCGTCGAACCATCCCCGCGAGCTCCGGAAGGGGCACCGGCTGGTCGTCATGCAGTCGATGAGCCCGGGCGAGGCCCTGCAGCGTCGCCAGAATCGCGCCGCGAGCGCGCAGGTGCCGGC
>JALZOC010000332.1 GCA_030857365.1 Acidobacteriota bacterium | reverse complement strand
ACCTCGGCCCGCGCTTCAAGGGGGAGTATCTGGACAGGTACGTCCCCTCCGCGCCGCGCGCCCGCACGCCGCTGTTCCACTCCATCGGCGCGAGCGATCCGCTCGAAGCCGCGGACGTGCGCGTCAGGATTGACGACGGGCTGCCGAACACCCTCGAGGAGTGGATCCCGCGTGACGGGCTCGTGCGCTTCAAGATCAAACTGAACGGCGGCGATCTCGCCGCCGACTACGAGCGGGTCGTGCGCATCGACCGGATCGTCACCCGCGCGCAGGCGGCGCGCCGCGTGACCGACTGGAAGTACCTGCTCGACTTCAACGAGGGCTGTCCGAACGTGGAGTATCTCCTGGAGTTCCTCCGCCGCATCCGCGAGACAACTCCCTCCGGATTCGATCGAGTGCTGTACATCGAGCAGCCCACGGCCCGCGACCTGCTGAAAGATCGAGGCAACGTCATGCACCAGGCGTCCCGTCTCCGCCCCGTCGTGATTGACGAATCGCTCACGGACCTCGAGTCGCTCCTGCTGGCCCGCGAGATGGGCTACACCGGGGTTGCGCTCAAGGCCTGCAAGGGACAGAGCCACGCGATGCTCATGGCAGCCGCCGCGCAGAAGTACGACATGTTCCTGTGCGTGCAGGATCTGACGTGCCCCGGCGCCTCCCTGATCCATTCGGCAGGCATTGCCGCACGAGTGCCCGGCAACGCGGGCATCGAGGCGAACGCGCGGCAGTTCGTGCCCGCCGCGAATCGCGCGTGGGAGCCGGCGTTTCCAGGACTATTCACGATCCGCGACGGGATGATGAACACAGGGCAGCTCACGGGGCCTGGCCTCGGGGCCGTACCGCCGCGCACGTGAGACGCGTGCAGACGGCAGGGAGAGTGCAGCGATGAGTTCGACACCACTGAGCAGGCGCCGATTCCTGCAGACGACGTCGCTTGCGGCAGGCCTTGGGGCAACACTGCCATGGGCCGCCGGGGCGGAGGCCGTGAGCGCGCAGCCCGCGCCTGCCGCCGGCCAGCCGGCCGCCCGATGGAAAATCATCGGGTTCAGCAAGCCGTTCACGAATTTGAGTCCGGACGATACCGCCGATCTCGTCGCGGACGTCGGCTGGGACGGCATCGAATGCCCGGTACGCAAGTCGGCGACGCACATCGCCCCGGACCGCGTCGAGGAGCAGCTGCCCCAGATGGTTGAGGCGCTGAAGAAGCGCGGGCGCGAAGTCTCGATGATCACGACCGACATCACCGGCGTGAGCCCGCAGGCGGAGCAGATCCTCCGTACCGCCGCCCGGCTCGGGATCCGGAAGTACCGGCTTGGTTCGCTGCATTACGTCGCGAACAGGCCGATCCCGGAGCAGCTCGCGGAGTTCAAGGCGCGCATCAAGGATCTCGCACAGCTCAATCAGTCGATCGGCATCCAGGGGGGCATTCAGAACCATTCAGGGCGCGACTATTTCGGCGCCCCGGTGTGGGACGCATACGAAGTCATCCGCGACCTGCCGCCCACGGGCATCGGCATCGCGTTCGACATCGGCCATGCGACGCTCGAAGGGGGCCTGTCCTGGCCAATCCAGGCGCAGCTTGCCGAGCCCCGCTTCAGCGTCGTCTATGTGAAGGACTTCCGCTGGGAGAAACAGGCGGGAGGGTGGAAACCTGTCTGGTGTTCCCTCGGAGACGGCATGGTCAACCGGAAATTCTTCGACACGCTCCGGAAGGCACGCTTCGACGGACCCGTGTGCCAGCACCACGAGTACGAGCTGGGGAAAACGCCGGCGGAGAACATCAGGCACTACAAGGCGGACCTGAAGATCCTCCGCGGGTGGCTGAGCACCGACCCCGCCGCGTGAGGCCCGCTAGGCCAGGTGCGTCTTGAAGTGCGCCTTCATGCGGCGGGCCATTTCGTCGCTGAGCACGTGCCCTGCCGCGGGTTCGATGTAATGCGAAAACCTGTCTGCCGCATCCGCTGACACGTAAGCGCGGCGGATCACCTCGACTGCAGTCTTCACCTCCGCGATCGGGCTTCCGGTGTCGGTCTCGCCGAAGTTGAGGTGCAGCGCGCGCGGCGCGATGAGCGCGGCGATGTCGGGCGTGTCGCCGACGGCTCGCCAGCCGGGGACGTAATTCGGGAAGCAGTGAATCAGGTCCGTGCGCTCCATCGCGGCGTACGTCGGCAGGCAGCAGTTCGCCACCAGGGCCTTGAGGCGCGGCTCCCACGGGCCGACCAGCCACGTGTGAGTGGACCCCATCGAGTGCCCGTAGCACCCCAGGCGCCCATCGTCTACCTCCGGCCGGCTCGCGAGATAGTCGACCGCGCGGCGCATGTCCGCGATGTTCTTCCAGGCCAGACTTTTTCCTTCCGCCACGTACATCGCGAAAAGATAGTGCTCGAGGTTGCGTCCGTCGAGCTTGCCGCGCCTGTTGCGTTCGCCGAAGCCCGCGGCGTCGGGGCAGAGGACGACGTATCCCTCGCGCGCAAGCGCCACGCCGGTGTGATGCATCGCGGCCCCGTCCAGGCCCGCCGGTTCCGCCTTGCCGATCGGATACGCGCCGTTGTGCTGATGCCACACACAAATCCCTGGCGCGCGCCTGCCCGGCGTGATGCCGTCCGGCACGAGCAGGTAGGCCGCGATGCGCTCGCCAGGTTCGACGATATACGTGACGCGCTCGATGCTGTATCCGTCGGCGGGCGTGGTGCTCTCCACAACGGGCTGTAACGGGCCGTAATCGGGCCAGGGGCCGCCCAAACATTCGAGGAGCGATTCGCGGGTCGGTCCGGCGGCGTTACGCTGCCGCACACCCTGCCCGGCGCCCGGCTGCCCGGGCCAGAGTGCCGCTGCCATCGGAGCCGATGCCGCGGTGCCCAGGAAGTTCCGGCGGGAGAGAGAGGGTTGTGGCCGCTTGCGCATGCGCTGTCTCCGTCATGGTGCTGCCTTACGTGCGAGGTGCAACGTGCCACGTGCCACGTGCAACAGGGCCACGTGCTGCCCGGCAGCCCGTTTGGCGCCACTGTAACACCCCCGGCTGCCGGCGTGGGGGCTGCGAACGCCGCGATGCAGAGCTCGGGACGGCGTCGGTAGTTGACTCGACAGGCCGCTCGGCAAAATACTCGAACGTACGATGCACGCCGAGTGAGACCCGCGGCACCCGCTGGTCCTTGTTTCTGCTGACAGCACGCACACCCGGACCACTCCGGATCGAGCGCGGTCCGGGCCATCGAGGCTCCGAGATTCAGGATGCACATGCATAGAGTTCTTGCCGCGTCGGCGCTTGCGGCGGCATTCACAGTCGTCGCCGCCCACGTGACGGCACAGGGGACTCCGCCGCCTCCGGCACCCGCAGCCGGCACGGGGCAGGGACCTACGCCGCCAAGTGGTGCTCCGCCCCCCGCAGGGCGCGGCCGCGGGCAGGCGGTCTTCCCGGCGCAGCAGCGTCCGCCCGGTGACCCCGCGCTCATCGAGCGCGGCAAGGCGCTCTATTCCACGTATTGCAGCGCGTGCCACGGCGCGGACCTCCGGGGCGGCGGCATGGGCGGCCCCAACCTGCTGCGATCCCCGGTCGTCCTCATGGACCAGGCGGGGGAGCTGCTCCTGCCGATCATCCACGGCGAGCGCAAGGAACGGGGCATGCCGGCGCTGCCGCTCCAGGACGAAGAAGTCAAGGCTGTGGCCGAGTTCATTCATGATGTGCTCAGCCGGGGGAGAGGGCAGGGGGCGCCGCCCGAGAGCGACACGCCACCGCCCAATTCGATCGTCGGCGATCCGGCAGCAGGGCAGGCCTACTTCGCCGCGAAATGCAGCAGCTGCCATTCGCCGACAGGCGACCTGCAAGGCATCGCGACGGCTGTGCCCGAAGGCAAGGAGCTGCAGAACCTGTGGGTCACGGGCGGGGGGTTCGGCGGTCGGGGCGGCGGCCGCCGCGGCGGCGGTCCGGCGGTGTCCGCCTCCCGGACGATCACCGCCATCGTAACACTCCCGTCCGGGGAGAAGGCCGAAGGGCCGCTCGTCCGCCTGGACAACTTCTACATCACGATCACGCAGGCCGATGGGACCCAGCGCACGATCCGTCGCGAGGGGGATCGCACCCGGGTCGAAATCAACGACCCCCTCGCGCCGCACAAGGCGATGCTGCCGACGCTGACCGACAAGGACATGCGGGACGTGACTGCGTATCTGGCGACACTCAAATGACACTCAAGAGACTTCTGCTCACGCTTCCTTTCTTGCTCGCCCCGATCGCCCTTCTGGGGCAGGGCCGAGGGGTGACGCCCGCCGAGCTCCTCAAGCCGCTGGCGGACGACTGGCCGACCTACAACGGCGACTATTCGGGGAAGCGCTACAGCGCGCTCACCCAGATCAATCGCAAGAACGTGATGAACCTCACGCTCGCCTGGACGACCAGGCTGACACCCGGGTCCGCCACGACGGGGGGCGGGTTTGGCGGCGGCCGGGGCGGCGGGGGGGGCGCGCCCCTCATCATCGGCGGGGAAGGCACGGG
>JALZOC010000331.1 GCA_030857365.1 Acidobacteriota bacterium | reverse complement strand
GCCCCACACCGGAGGCGCGTCGCGCCGAGGTCGAGGGCGCGCTCGAGGCGCTCGGCGCGTTCCTCGCCGTCGGCGAGCGCCTGAGCACAGCGAGCTACCACCAGGCGGCGGCCGTGCCCACCCCGCCCGGAGATAGCGCGCCTCGGTGAGTCTCAGGCCGGCGCGGGACCGACGGACTCGACCATGAACCGCCGCTCCCGACCCCGGCATCGCTCCGGACTGACGCCGGACTTCAGGTTCGGACCACTAGGGTTTCTGCGACAACCAATCGTGGGCCGCAGCGAGGTGCGGGGCGCCGAGCGGTGGCGTTCCAGAACGGGAGCCTCGGCCATGCGGGGCTCCTGAGTGTCGGCAACGGATACGTTGCCTGAGCTTGCCAGCCGCAACGGGCTCCGGGGTGGCCGCACGAGGGCGAGCCGGCGACCGCCGCCGAGCGTGGCCGGCTCTAGCCCGCTCAGCCCCCCTGGCCCCACGTTGGCGCGACGCCGTTGCTGCGCGCGTAGGCGATCAGCTGGCCGAGGTGCTCGTGCAGGTGCGTCGCCGTGAGAAGCCACGTCCGCTGCACCGTGGACTGCTGCCCGAAGAGGGCGACCGGCGCGGTCAGGCGCGCCGCGGGGGTCGCGCCCAGCGCCTTCTTCAGGTGGGCGAACGACCGCTCCAGCTCCGCAATCGTCGAATCGCGGCCGAGCTGCCGGCGCTCGTAGGCCTGCGCCGTCTTGTAGTCGTCGCCCTTGATTCCCGTCGCGGGTGCGGCGGCGTGGCCGAGCGCCGCGGGAAGGAGGTAGTTGTCCGCGGCGACGTGCATCAGCACCTCGCCGACCGAGCGCACGCCCTCGCCCGGCCGCCAGCTGTACTTGTCGGCGGGGATCGCCCGGGCGAGCCCCACGAGCTTCTGCTCGACCTGCGCGATGTCCGTGAGCAGGTCGGCGGTGAGGCCAGTGGGCGCGGTGCCCGCCCTGGTGGGCTGCTGGGCGGCGGCGGGTAGCGCCGTCACCGCGAGTGCGGCGGCGAGGGCGAGGCGAATGGGCAGACGCATGGCCGAAACCTCAGCAAAGGTGGAGTGTCGTGCGTGACCGCGGCGATAGCATAACGCCGCGGGATGCGCCACGCGACGCGGAAGAGCGGCTCGAACTCCACCATGGATGCCCCACCTCGCTCGTCTCATCGCTGCGCCCCTCGTTCCACGCCGTGTGGAACGTGTACGGCCCGCCGAAGCGCGCCACGGCCGTGCCGAGCGACATGCCCGTCTCGGTCATGCGCGCGCTGCCGGCGTTGCTCGCGGCGAGGGCGATGCCGAAGTCGGCCACCAGGGCGCAGCCGTCCTGGAGCATGTAGTCCAGCGCGCCGCTGCGCCCGGGCAGCGGCCAACGCATCGAGAGCAGCAGGCGACGGCCACGCCGTCGACCTGCCGCCGCACGTCATCGCGAGAACACCGTTCCGTGAGGCGCTACCGTTCCCACGAATCCGTGTGGCCACGTTCTCCCGGTCAGGCTGATTCCAGGGCGCGTGCTGTTTGCGTCGCGAAACCCGTCGTCGAACGTGAGTGCGCCCTTTCGGGGATCGAAGTCGATGAGATACAGCCGATTCCCCGTGCCCCCGCCGCTCGAATTCAGCACCACTCGGCGACCGGTGGGATCGAGCGCGATCCAGTGCGGTTGTTCGTCGTCGCCAATCTCCAAGCGCGAGACCTCGCGGGGATGCTCAGGATCCGCAATATCGAGCGCGACGAGCGCGTGTGCCTCTGGTACGGTTTGCAGCCAGAAGTGTCCCGTCAGGATCGGGATGCCGCAGCCCTTCCCTTCGAACGCCGCCACGAACGTCGCGGTCGGGTCGGGGCGATCCACGCCCCGAAGCAGATAGAGGCCGCAGTTGAAGGTGTGGATGTAGACGCTCTTGCCATCGGGGAGCAGGCGCGGCTCGCCGGTGAACTGATGCTCGTCGCCGCGCGGGCCAGGCTCGAGCGCGATGCTGCGCAACAACTTCAGGTCGGAGAGCCGCCAGAGTTGCACCCAGTGCGACGTGGCCGACTTGTTCCCTTCATCCATATCGGTGGTCGTCGCAACTGCACGGTCCCATCTCGGCACGGGGAGGACGCTGTAGGGATAGATGTGCTTGTCCTGGATGGCGGGATCGCTCGCGTCGCCGCTCCGGAACGGATTGCCGCGTTCGTCCATCTCCACCAACCCACCAGTCGTGCGTCCAGCGGGAAGCTGTATCGTGTGAGAACCGCTATCGTGCGCCATCCTGCCAGCTTCGGCTCGATACTGGAACGTCGTCAGCACGTGACCATTCGCCAGTCTGATGAACGTGTGCGGATGGCTGTAACCAGCGACGTTGCCGAACGATGTGAGAATGGTCGGATGCAGCGGCTGCGTGAGGTCGAACAGCCATGTGCGTCCGGCGTGAAAGCCGTTCGCGAGGAGATGCCCAGTGGCCGGCATCTCGAGCTCCGTGTGATGCGGATGCGCGCCAACCACTCCGGTCGGAATCGAGGCGACGATGGTTCCATACCGGGAAGACGAACGCGTCGCGTCGATCACCGCGAGGAAGTCGCTCGCCTTGCCGTCGGCGTCGCCCGCCCAGAGGAACAGGTACGAACGTGACTGGGCTCTGGCGCCCAGGAGGTAGGCGCCACACAGGACGGTCAGCACTGGGATCAGAAGGCGACGCACGGTTCCTCCGCTATTGGCCCTGCCATGCACACGGTGCGCTGATTTGGTCGCACTGTGCGACCCACAGTACTGCAGTCGCGAGGACGCCGCCAGCGGCCATGCCGCCCGCATCGAGCTCGCGCTCGACGCGGTAGCGGTCGGCCTCGTCCCTCACACAGGTTCCTTCGGCACGGCCCGCCCGATGACGATGGTGACGTTGTCGGTCCCGCCGCGGTCGAGCGCCTCCTGCAACAGCGTCTCGCACGCCTGTCGCGCGCTCGTCATGGCGCCAAGCACCTCGGCGATCCGCTCATCGCCCACATGCTTGGTCAATCCGTCCGAGCAGAGCAGGTGCACGCTACGCCAGTCGGCATGCAGGCGTGTCACGACGGGCGCCGTGTTGTCGGCGCCGATGGCGCTGGAGAGCACCTGGGCCATCGGCGTGCGCGCGGCGGCCGCAGCGCTCAGCACGCCGTCGTCCACGAGGTCCTGCGCCATCGTCTGGTCGCGCGTGACCTGGGTGAGCTTGCCGTGGCGCCAGAGGTAGTATCGGGAATCGCCGACCTGCAGCACGTAGTAGGTGGGCCAGACGCCGATGTAGACGGTGAGCGTCGTGGCCATCGTGCCGCGCACGCCGCGGGCGGCCCGGCGCTCCAGCACCGCCTCGTGGGCGCGTGTCGCTGCGGCTTGCAGGAGCTCGGCGAACCTCGACTCGTCCGCCGCCGCCCCGTAGTACACCGCCAGGCTCCCATCCACGTATTGCATCGCGGCTTCCAGGGCGATGGCACTTGCCTCCGCGCCGCCAACGCCGCCCCCGACCCCGTCGGCTACCATGGCGATGTAGGCCAGACGCTGCTCGACCACCGGGGCTCGATCGGTGAGGTCGATGTTGCTGTCGACGACGTTGATTCGCTTGTGGATCGTCGCCATCAGGTAGCAATCTTGGTTGTCCTTTCGCACGAGACCCGGGTGCGAGAGGCCAAAGACGTCCATCTCATCGTCGCGCGGTCGGCGCGGCCCTGCGGGCTGTCCCGTCATGGCGTCGTCCCTCCTCTCTCGGCCAGTGTCCGATGTGCGACCTCCACCCGGTCGATCACCTCATTTCTTCGCTGCGTCCGCGGCGGCGACCGCATTGAGGAGCACGTCGGCGCCATGCGCGACATCCTCCGCGCTGGTGAACTCCCGCGGCGAGTGACTGATCCCGCCCACGCTCGGCACGAAGATCATCCCCATCGGCGCGATCCGCGCCAGCTCCTGCGCATCGTGCCCCGCTCCGCTCGGCATCCGTTGCTGTGTGAGTCCAAGCGACGCCGCGCTCGCTTCGACCCAGTCCATGACTCGTGCGTCGGCGAGCGCCGCGTCGCTGCTGATCCCCTGACGGAACGAGAACCGCGTGCCGCTCGCCGCGCCGATCTCGCGCCCGAGCCGCTCGAAGGTGGTGGTGAGGCGCGCGAGCTTCGTCGCGTCGAGGTCGCGCAGGTCCACCGTCAGCCCCACCTGGCCCGCGATCACGTTGGCCGTGTTCGGTGACGGCACGAGCCGCCCGACCGTGGCCACCTGCCGGCCCGGCTCCGTACGGACGGCCTCGTTCACCGCCACGGTGAACCTGGCCGCAGCGAGCATCGCGTCCTGGCGCTGGTCCATCGGCGTCGCGCCGGCATGGTTGGCCAGCCCATCGATCGTGACCTCGATCCAGCGCAGCCCGACGATCCCCTGCACCACGCCGATCTGCAGCCCCGCCTGCTCGAGCAGTCCGCCCTGCTCGATGTGCAGTTCGAGGTAGCAGGCGGCGCTCCCTCGCGCGCGCACGTCGCCCTCCAGCGCCGCGACGTTCCCGCCGAC
>JALZOC010000330.1 GCA_030857365.1 Acidobacteriota bacterium | reverse complement strand
ATCCAGTGCGTCCACAGCGGGCGCTCGACTTCCCGCTCCGTCAGCCAGCGCTGCGAGGTCATCTCGAGGAGCGTGGCCGTCGCACCCTCGACCGGCAGGTCGCGCAGCACTTTCCAGGCAAAGCTCGGATCCGGGGCGGCCACATAGCGGTCGAGCGCGGTGCGGGAGGAGAGCGCCGGCGCCGGCGCCTGCCGCCCCGACGCCAGCAGTGCGACCGGTAGAACGGCGAGGCAGGACGCGACGAGAACTTTCAACACGGAACACCCATCAGAGTCTCCTCAGCCGGGTGCAGAACCCCGGCCTCCATCAATCGCCCACGCGCTCTCTTCAGGCCGCCGCGGAGCGGCGATTATAGCCGTGCGCGGCAGCCCGGGGATATGATTCGCGGGAATGAACATTCCCGCACACGCGCTGAAGCTCGGGTTGTTTGCATCGCTGGCCGCCGCCACAGCGGTTATTGCCGGCGCGCAGCAGAACCCGGTGGTCACGAACGTGCTCGTCGTGACGATGGACGGGCTCCGGTGGCAGGAGGTGTTCGGCGGCCTTTCGCCGGAGCTTCTGACAAAGGAAGCGGGTGGGGTCACCGACGCCGCGGTCCTCGAGCAGCAGTACGGCGGCGCCGCCGCCGAGCAGCGCCGCGAAAAGCTGATGCCGTTTTTCTGGGGTACGGTCGCAAAGCAGGGCCAGATCTTCGGCGATCCGTCCCGCGGCAGCGTGGCGCGCGTGACCAATGGCCTGCGCTTCTCCTATCCCGGCTACAACGAGCTTCTGACGGGATTTCCAGACCCCCGCATCAACAGCAACGACCCTGTGGCGAATCCGAATGTCACGGTGCTCGAATGGCTGCATCGGCGTCCTGGCTTTGCCGGGAAGGTCGCGGCCTACGCGTCGTGGCACCTGTTGCCATGGATTGTGAACGAAAAGCGCAGCGGCATCCCCTCGAATGGCGCCGGACCTCCGATCGTCGATCCCGTCTCCGAACGTGAACGGACGATCAACGAATTCGCCGCCGACCTGCCCCCGTACTGGAGCGTGGAACGATTCGATGCCGCGACGGGCTTCGGGGCAATCGAGTACCTCCGCCGGCACCGCCCGAGAGTGTTTTACGTGATGATGGGTGAGACCGACGAGTGGGCACACGCCCGGCGCTACGACCTGTATCTGGATGCCGCAAGACGCAACGACCGTTTCGTCCGCCAGTTGTGGGAGACGGCGCAGTCCCTGCCCGAGTACTCGGGAAAGACCGCGCTCCTGCTCACGACGGACCATGGGCGCGGGGACACCGCGGCCACATGGACCGGGCATGGCGAGAAGCTGCCGGAATCCGATCGCATGTGGATCGCGGTGATGGGCCCCGGAGTGCAGCCGCTTGGCATCCGCAGCGGCGTCAGTGCGACGCAGTCACAGATCGCCGCCACGATCGCGGCCCTTCTGGGGGAAGACTACCAGGCCGCGCAGCCGAAGGCGGCACCGCCCCTCGACCTCCGGTAATGGGGACACTCACCTTAACGGTAAGTTGTTGATCCTGCAGCTCGAGTTGATCCCCTCCTCGCCGCGCCGCGCCGGCATCCCGCACCAGGGGCGCTGCCCCATCAACAAAAATCGCCTCCCGCTCGTCTAACCACTCCTATGCAGCACTTCGAAGCCTTCTTCAAGGACCTGAAGCACTCCCTGCGGATGTTCCGGCAGAGCCGCGCATTCACGGCAGCCGCCGTCGCGGCGCTCACGCTGGGCATCGGCGCCAACACGGCCATTTTCTCGGTCGTCAACGCGGTTCTCCTCAGGCCGGTCTCCTTTCCCGATCCCGACAGGCTCGTGGTGTTCATGAACACGTCGCCGCAAGGTTCGGGACCGGCAGCCTCGCCAGCCAAATTCCAGCACTACCGCCAGCAAGGCACCGTCGTGCAGGACGTCTCCGTCTACCGCACCGGAGTCGTCAACTACACGAGCGGGAGCTTCCCGGAGCAGCTTCGTTCCGGGCAGGTGTCCGCGGACTTCTTCCGGTTGTTCGGCGCCGGTACCGCCATCGGCCGCCCGTTCTCGCCGGAGGAGGACCTGCCGGCCGGGGAGCGCGTGGCCGTGCTCAGTCACCGCTTCTGGACGTCGCGGTTCAACCGCGACCCTTCCATCGTCGGGAAGACGATTTCGTTGAGCGGCGACACGTATAACGTGATCGGCGTGCTGGCGGACTTCAGCTTTGACGAGTTCGGCCCCGCCCCCCAGGTCTGGATTCCGTTCAAGCTGGATCCGAACACTGCCGATCAGGGACATTACTTCCAGGCAGCAGGCCGCCTCAAGCCGGGCGTCACGCTCGCGCAGGCGCAGGCGCGTCTCCAACTCTCTGCCGAGGAGTACAGGCGGAAGTTCCCGAACTCGCTTGGCAACAACGCGGGCTTCACTGTCGAACCCGTCCGCGACGTGCTCGTTCGGAACGTGCGCGCATCGCTCTTCGTCCTGGCCGGCGCCGTCAGCTTCGTCCTGCTCATCGCGTGCGCCAACGTGGCCAATCTCCTCCTGGTGAGGGCGACCGGGCGGCGACGGGAGATTGCCATCCGTGCCGCGGTCGGCGGGACACGCGGACGCATCATCCGCCAGCTGCTCACGGAAAGCGTCGTCCTCTCGGCGGCAGGCGGCGCCCTGGGGCTGCTGCTGGGAGTGCTGGGCATCCGTACTCTGCTCGCCGTAAACACCGCAGGCCTCCCACGCGTTGGTCTGGACGGTGCGCTCGTCGGCGTGGACTGGCGCGTCGTGGCGTTCACCGTGAGCGTCTCGCTCGGGACCGGCATCCTCTTCGGCCTGATTCCCGCGCTCCAGAGCTCCAGGACCGATCTCACGACGACGTTGAAGGAGAGCAGCGGGCGGTCGGGCACAGGGTTCCGTCAGAACAAGGCCCGCTCAGTGCTGGTCGTCGTGGAGGTTGCGCTCGCACTCGTGCTCCTCATCGGATCGGCGCTTCTCATCCGCACCGCCGTGGCGCTCAACCACGTGGACCCGGGATTCGACGCGAGCAACGTGCTCACGATGCGGATGTCGCTGACGGGACCGCGCTTCCTGAAGTCAGAAGGCGTCGAGCAGGTCGTCCGGGACGGCGTCGAACGGCTGAAGAGCATCCCGGGTGTCGTCAATGCGAGCGCCACGTGCTGCGTGCCGCTTCAGGGCGGCTACGGCCTCCCCTTCACGATCATCGGCCGTCCGCTCACCGACGGGCCATTCCATGGCGGCGGGAGCTGGATGACGATCTCCCCCGGGTATTTCGAGGTGTTCAGGATCCCTATCAGGCGCGGGCGCTCGTTCAACGAACGGGATAACAGTACCGGTCCGGGCGTCGTCATCATCAACGAGGCCATGGCGCGGCAGTATTGGCCGAAGGGGGACCCGCTGAACGATCGCCTGGTGATCGGCCGAACCGTCATGCGCGAATTCAAGGACGAGCCCGACCGGCAGATCATCGGCGTCGTAGCGGACAGCCGGGACGGGGGGCTCAACAACGAGCCCGGTCCAAAGATGTTCATTCCGCAGGCGCAGGTGCCGGATGCGGCCAATGCGCTCAACGTAAGTCTCACACCGATTGCCTGGGTGGTTCGCACGCAGGGCGAGCCGCACGCGCTCAGTGCGGCGATCCAGGAACAGCTGCGCCAGGCGACGGGGCTGCCGGTCACGGAGGTCCGATCGATGGCCGAAGTGGTCTCGCTATCGACGTCGCGCGAGCGCTTCAACATGTGGCTGATGACGGTCTTTGGCGTCTCCGCGCTGCTGCTGGCGGCGATTGGAATTTACGGTCTGATGGCGTATTCAGTCGAGCAGCGCACCCAGGAGATCGGCATTCGCCTGGCGCTGGGGGCCCAGGGCTCGCAGGTCAAGAACATGGTCGTCCTGCAGGGCATGCGGCTCGCGGTCGTGGGAGTGATCGTCGGGGTGGGGGTGTCGTTCGCCCTGGCGCGCCTGATGTCGTCGTTTCTCTTCGGCGTCACCGCGCGCGACCCCCTGGTGTTCGTTGGGGTGCCGCTCCTGCTGACCGCCGTCGCGCTCCTGGCCGTCTGGTTCCCCGCCCGCCGTGCAAGCCGGGTCGATCCGATGATTGCCCTGCGCTACGACTGAAGAGACGACGGTCCGACTACGAAGCTGCGGCGAGCATTGCGGTGACGATGCTCGCCCATTCCGCATCCAGGCTCTCGCGGCACTGTGCTCTGTCGGCACGCCGGTACCAGTACCCGGCGTTCGCCACGTCACCCTCCTTGCGGTGCAGATACGCGTGAATCCATGCGCCGTCAGGCCCCTCGATGTCCTGAGCCACCTGGTGCGCGGCTTCCCAATCGCCGCGGCCATCGTGCCAGAGCGCCAGCAATGCGGGCGTCAGATCCGCCGGGTGCTGGGGCTCGGTCGTGCTCGCCCTGAACTCATCGAATGTCACGGCTGGATTCTACCCGTCGCGTGGCGTGTCCCCTAGCGCCCGTTGAAGCGCAGCCGGAATCCAGCGCTGACGAAGCGCGGCGCCCCGA
>JALZOC010000329.1 GCA_030857365.1 Acidobacteriota bacterium | reverse complement strand
GGAATTTCCTGTTCATCGCGGGCATGTGGTTCCAGGACCTGTTCAACTACGACTTCCGGCGCACCGAACGCTGCATCATCCCGTACGCCACACAGGAAGGGGAGATCTCCTTCTGCGCCTACAACACGGGCATCGGCTGGCGGAACATCATCGAGAAGATGCACATGACCGCGACGCTGACCAAGTGGTACGAAGAGCACGGGCGGCACGAGATCATCGCTGGCGGCAAGAGCGTAGCGCTCCCGACTACTGCGCACTCCCTCGTGCTCGACGCGGACGCCGTGGCGGTCGGCATCCAGCACGACCTCGACGACCAGGGCATCGCGAAGACCGCGCGCGAAGAGAAGATGCGCGCGAAAGCCGACGCGCGGAAGAAGGCGGAAGAGAACGAGCGCATGGCAGCGCTCTACCGGCAGCACGTCCTCAAGGAGGAACCGGCCGGCCCCGTCCTCCAGATCCAGGGACTTGGCGGCAAGAAGAAGGATCCGGTCCAGGAAGTGCTGCACAAAGACCAGCAGTAGCTGCTGCGGAAGCGCAGAACTCGAAGGCCGCGCGGCTCAAACCGCGCGGCCTTTGTTTTGCCCGCGACTGACGTAAGATACGCGGCGATGAGGCTGAACGGGCTCGACTGGGCCATCGTCGTCGTGTCGCTCGTCGGATCCTTCCTGCCCGCGCTCTGGATGGCCCGCCGCGCCGGGCGCAGCACCGCGGAGTTCTTCACGTCCGGCCGTTCGGCGCCGTGGTGGCTGATCGGCGTCTCGATGGTCGCCACGACGTTCAGCACCGATACACCGAACCTCGTGGCCAACCTGGTGCGCGAGGGTGGCATCGCCGCGAACTGGGCCTGGTGGGCCTTCCTGCTCACGGGGATGACGACCGTCTTCTTCTACGCGCGCCTGTGGCGGCGCCTCGGCGTCCTCACGGATCTCGAGTTCTACGAGATGCGGTACTCGGGCGCGCCGGCGCGATGGGTACGGGGCTTTCGGGCCATCTACCTGGGCCTGTTCTTCAACATGGTCATCATGGCGAGCGTGAACCTGGCCGCGGCCAAGATCGCGAACGTCCTGCTCGGCTGGCCGATGGTGCAGACGCTGGTCGTCTGCAGCGTGCTGAACGTGGCGTTTGCGGCAACATCGGGCCTGTGGGGCGTGCTGGTCACCGACTTCATCCAGTTCGGGATTGCGATGACGGGCTCGGTGGCCGCCGCCGTTTACGCGCTGCGCCGGCCTGAGGTCGGCGGGCTGGAGGGGCTGATCGCGAAACTCGATCCGTCCGCCCTGCAGATGGTTCCCGATCTCGGAAAGTGGGAGGTCGCCGTCCCGCTGTTCATCGTGCCGCTCGCGGTGCAGTGGTGGTCCACCTGGTATCCGGGCTCGGAGCCCGGCGGCGGCAGCTACATTGCCCAGAGGATGCTGGCTGCGAGAGCCGAACGCGATGCCCTGGCGGGCTCGCTGCTCTTCAACGTGGCTCACTATGCGCTCCGGCCGTGGCCCTGGATCGTTGTCGCGCTCTGTTCCCTGCTGGTCTTTCCGACGCTCGCCGACATCTCGCGCGCGCTGCCACACGTCGACGCCTCGCTGCTGGGCCACGACATGGCGTACTCCGCGATGCTGACGTTTCTGCCGTCCGGGATCCTCGGCTTGATGGTGGCCGGGCTCCTGGCTGCCTACGTCTCCACGATCTCCACCCACCTGAACTGGGGAACGTCGTATCTGGTGCACGATTTCTACCGCCGCTTCGTGCGGCCCGCCGAGACGGAGCGGCATTACGTGTTCGTCGGCCGGGTCGCGACGGCCCTGTTGATGCTCGCCGCTGCGCTCTTCACGCTGATCCTCGAGTCCGCGCGTGACAACTTCAATCTGCTGCTCTCTGTCGGCGCAGGCACCGGCTTGCTGTACCTGTTGCGCTGGTTCTGGTGGCGGATCAATGCCTGGAGCGAAATTGCCGCCATGACCAGTTCGTTCCTGCTCGCGGCCGCGCTGTTCGCCGCCGAGCGCGGCGGGGCGGGTATTCCTTCGCACGTCGGGCTGCTGGCGACCATTGCGGTCACGACGGTCGTGTGGGTGGCGACCACGTACCTCACGAGTCCGACGGACCCTGAGACGCTCCGGCAGTTCTACATCCGCGCGCGCCCCGCCGGACCCGGGTGGCGCCGGATTCGTGCCGAGTGTCCGGAGACTGACTCGCCCGATTCGCTGTCCTCCTCATTCGTGTGCTGGCTCGCCGGGATGGCGCTCGTGTACGGCGCGCTGTTCGGGTCGGGACATCTGCTGTTCGGCCACACCGCCCGTGGTGTCGTCGCGGTCGTCATCGCGGTGGCGGGTGCTGCGGTGCTCCTGCGCGAACTCCCGCGCATGTGGAGGGAATGAGCACTGCGCGCGCCGTGGTGCTGGCCCGGGGCCTGGGCTCACGCATGCGCGCGCCCGATCCCGGCGTCACGCTGACTGCGGCTCAGGCGCGCGCGGCCGATGCCGGGCTCAAGGCGATGATGCCAATGAACGGGCGTCCGTTCCTGGACTTCGTCCTCAGCTCTCTCGCGGACGCGGGCGTCCGGGAAGCGGCCCTGATCGTGGCGCCCGACCACCATGTGCTGCGGCATCACTACACCGTGGAAGCGCCTCCCTCGCGGCTGGAACTGGCGTTCCTTGTCCAGCCGGAGGCGCTCGGGACGGCACAGGCGGTACTGGCGGCGGAAGCCTGGGTGCAGGGTCTGCCGTTTCTCACCGTCAATGGAGACAATCTGTACCCGCGGGAGGCGCTCGATGGTCTGGCAGGACTCGAGGCGCCGGGCCTGTGCGCCTTCGACGCGAGCGACCTCGTTCGATCGGGCAACATCCCACCAGAACGAATCGGCGCATTTGCCGCCGTCCGGGTGAACGCCGAGGGCTTCCTGACGGGCATCGTCGAAAAGCCCGGACTTGCCGCGGGCTCTCCGAACGCGCGGACTCCTGCCGTCAACGGGCAGCACGACGATCTCGTCAGCATGAACTGCTGGCGGTTCGACGCCCGCATCTTTCCGGCATGCCGTGACGTGCACCGATCTGCCAGGGGCGAGTTCGAGCTGCCGGAAGCTGTAGCGCTGGCGCTGCAGCGGGGCGTCCCGTTCAGAGTGCTACGTGCGGGTGGCCCCGTGCTCGATCTCTCGAGGCGGGGGGATGCGGCCGAACTGGACCGACGCCTCCATCGTGTCGTGGCCCGCCCTTGAGTGACGGAGCGCAGGCGGGGGCACTCCCATGAGCATCCACCGGCGAGGGTCGTCCGCATGACGGCCCGCACGGCGGCGCAGGCCGCCGATACGCTGTGCGCGCTCGGTCTCGATCCGGCGGAGCGCCCCGCAAAGCACGCGCTGTTCGAGCTGGCCCTGACCCGCTTCGACGGCCTCGGAACCGGCCGCCCCGAACACCTCTTCTGGGTCCCCGGGCGACTCGAGGTCTTCGGTAAGCACACCGATTACGCGGGCGGTCGGACCTTGGTGGCCGCGGTTCCCAGGGGATTCGCGGTGGCGGTTGGCCACCGTGCCGACGACACCATCCACGTCGTCGATGCGGCGCGCGATCAGAGCGTCGTCCTGAGCAGCAGCGGGGCGACGGAACCGGCGACCGCCATGACAGGCTGGCGCAGATATGTCGAGACAGTCGTCCGCCGATTGTCTCGCAATTTCCCTGGTGCTGCGGTGAGCGCCAACATCGTGCAGGCGAGCGATCTGCCGCGGGCCTCCGGCATGAGCAGTTCGAGCGCGCTGATGGTCGGCGTGGCAGCCGCGCTCGGCAGGGTTGCGGATCTCGGCAGCCGGCCCGAGTGGCGGGCGAACGTCAACGGCCCCCTGGATGCCGCTGCCTACTACGCGTGCATTGAGAATGGCCAGACGTTCGGAACGCTGGCCGGGGACGCAGGCGTGGGAACGCACGGCGGCAGTGAAGACCACGCCGCCCTGATTACCGGACAGGCCGGCCGCCTGTCCGCATTCGCCTTTGTTCCCATGCGTCAGATAGACAGCGTCGCGGTTCCAGACGAATGGCGCTTCGTCCTGACGCCCTCTGGCGTGGCGGCGGACAAAACCGGCGGAGCAATGGGTCCCTACAATCACCTGTCGCGGGCGGCCGACGTGCTGCTGCGGCTCTGGAACGAGACGCAGCCTCCGGCCACCTCCCTGGCCGTGGCGCTCGCAAGCTCTTCGGACGCTGTGTCCCGTCTGAGAGCCGTCGCGAGCCGGCAGAGCCTGGAGGGCTGGCCACCCGGCGTCCTGACCACGCGCCTGGAGCACTTCATCCGGGAGGATGCGCGAATTCCGCTCGCGGTCGCGGCATTCCGGGCCGTCGACGCCGCGGCGCTGGGACGTCTCTCGGCGGAGTCACAGCGGGACGCCGAAGTGCTGCTCTGCAACCAGGTCCCCGACACTGTCGCGCTGGTCGCGGCGGCGCGTGAACTGGACGCTTTCGCCGCGGCCAGCTTCGGTGCAGGTTTTGGCGGCAGCGTCTGGGCGCTGATCCCGCGACACGCCGCAACGC
>JALZOC010000328.1:3537-4510 GCA_030857365.1 Acidobacteriota bacterium | reverse complement strand
ATGCTGATGGGGGGCGGGGGGATCAAGGGAGGCCAGGTGATTGGCGCGTCCGACGAGATCGGCGCGTATCCGCGGGATCGTCCGATCACGCCGCCTGATGTCGCGGCGACGATCTACAAGGCCCTCGGCATCGACATCGAAACCCCGATCGTCGGCGCCTCGAACCGCCCGGTGCCGGTAGTTGACTACGGACATCACCCGATCGAAGAGCTCTTCTGACGGTCCGGATTGCCCACATGCTCAGATCCTCGCGCGCCCTGCTGGCTTGTGTCCTGATTGTTCTGCTGTCGTCCGCCTCAGGGACCCCGAAGGCGGGGGCTGAGGTCGATGCCCCCGGCCTTGCCATCCTTCCCGACAGCATCGTCCTGCGCGGCCAGGGCAGCCGGCAGCAGTTGCTCGTCGAGGCGCGGGTCGGAGGCGCGTATACCGGCAACCGCACGGGGGCCTCGACCTTCCTCTCCTCCAATCCGAACGTTGCGACGGTGGACGCCGCCGGTCTCGTGGTGGCGGTTGGCGATGGCCGCACCATCATTACGGCCCGGGACGGCGCTTCGTCTGTGTCGACGGTCGTCGAGGTCGAGCGCGCGTCGGCGCCCTATCCGCTCACGTTCCGGAATCACGTCATGCCGGTGCTGACGAGCGCCGGATGCAACTCGGGACCGTGCCACGGCGCGCTTTCGGGGAAGAACGGTTTCAAGCTGACGCTGCGCGGCTACGATCCGGAGCTCGACTACCTCACGCTGACGCGGCAGGCGTCGGCCCGCCGCATCAACCGGGTCGAGCCGGCGCGGAGCCTCATGCTGCTCAAGCCCACGCTGGCCGTTTCGCACGGCGGGGGGAAGCGCTTCGCGCCGCGCTCGGCGGAATACGACGTGCTCGCGGAGTGGATCGCTGCCGGCACTCCCGCGCCCGCCGAATGGGATCCGACGATGACACGCCTCGAGGTGTTCCCGTCCGCCGCACGGCTCAAGCC
>JALZOC010000328.1:0-3527 GCA_030857365.1 Acidobacteriota bacterium | reverse complement strand
GCTCAAGCCCGGCGAGGAGCAGCCGATCGTCGTCCGGGCGCACTTTTCCGACGGCCACGCGGAGGACGTGACACGCTGGGTCAAGTTCTCGACCAACGATGGCACCGTCGCGACGGTGACGGACGAGGGAGTCGCGAAGGTGCAGGGGGCGGGCGAAGCCGCCATTTCCGCCTGGTATCTGAGCCGCATCGTCGCGGCGCGGATTACCTCCCCGTTCCCCGACACCGTCGATGCCTCGGTGTACGCGCGTGCCCCGCGCGCCAACTTCATCGATGGCCTGGTGCTCACGAAGCTTTCGGAACTGAACATCGAGCCGTCGCCGCTTTCGTCGGACACCGAGTTCATCCGGCGCGCATACCTGGACGCCGCCGGCATCCTGCCGTCGCCCGAGGAGGTCCGTGCCGCGCTCGCCGACACGCGCGCCGACACGCGCGCCCGCCTGGTGGATGCGCTCCTCGAGCGACCGGAGTTCGTGGACTACTGGGCGTACAAATGGGCCGACCTGCTGCTCGTCTCCAGCCGGAGCCTGCCGTCGAACGCGATGTGGTCCTACTACAACTGGATCCGTTCGAGCGTCGCGGAGAACAAGCCGTGGGATCAGATGGCGCGCGAGCTTCTCACGGCGTCGGGGAATACGCTCGCAAACGGGGCGGCGAATTATTACGTTCTTCACAAGAACCCGATCGACGTCACCGAGAACGTCGCGATGACGTTCATGGGCTTTTCGATGACGTGCGCCCGCTGCCACAACCACCCCCTGGAGAAGTGGACGCAGAAGGATTACTACCAGATGGCGAACCTGTTCTCGCGGGTCGCCGTCAAGAACGGGCCGGATCGCGGCGACCTCATCGTCTATCCGGCGCGCACCGGCGAGATCAACCACCCCCGCCTGAACGTGCCGCTCGCGCCCCGGCCCCTCGACGGCCCCGCGCTGGCCGTCGACGCCAGCCAGGACCGCCGGCAGTTCTTCGCCGACTGGCTCGTCGCGCCGGAGAACCCGTTTTTTGCCCGCGCCGTCGTGAATCGCGTATGGAAGAACTTCATGGGGCGTGGGCTCGTGGAAGGGGTCGACGACATCCGCGACGCCAACCCGCCGTCGAATCCGGCGCTGCTCGACGCCCTCACGCGCGACTTCGTCGCGCACCGCTTCGACATCAAGCACCTCGTGCGGACGATCATGAACTCGACGACGTATCAGTTGGCGTCGAAGCCGACCGCCACCAACGCCGCCGACCTCAAGTACCACTCGCACTACATTCCACGGCGGCTCCCGGCTGAAGTGATACTCGACGCCATCAGCCAGGTCACGGGGGTGCCGGAGAGCTTTCCGGGCTTCCCCGGCCGGCGGGCGCTGCAGCTGCCGGATTCCGCGGTCGAGTCGTATTTCCTGAACGCCTTCGGACGCCCGCCGCGCGTGACGGCGGCAGATTCCGAGCGGCAGCAGGAGCCCAGCATCACGCAGGCGCTGCACGTCATCAACGGCGACACCATCAACAAGAAGCTCGCCTCTCCGCACGGCCTCGTGCAGAGCCTGATCGACGCTGGAGGCGATAACAGAACCGTGGTCGAGCGGATCTATCTGGCTGCGCTCAACCGCTACCCCGGGGAAGAAGAGCTTCGAGCGCTGTCGCAGGCCATGGACGCGGCCGCCGCGCAGGGCGGCGCCGATGTTCCGCGGCGGCGGGCCATCGAAGATCTCGCGTGGGCCGTTCTCACGGGACGCGAGTTCCTGTTCAACCATTGAGAGGCGGACGAACAGACATGAGAGGCCGCCGCCTGAGTGTGCGGACGGGCGCGGGGGCCGCTCTGTCCCTGGCGGCGCTCCTTGCCGTCGCCTGTGCGGCGCGCGTCGCGCCTGTGCAGGGGGGCGCGGCGTCGCAGGGCGTGTCGTTCACGCAGGTCGACGAGATCTTCCGCGAGAGCTGCGAGCACTGCCACAACGCCGACAAGATCAAGGGCGGCCTGCTCATGGACGGCTACGCGGGACTGATGGCCGGCGGCGAGCATGGCAGCGCCCTCATTCCGGGTGAGAGCGCGTCGAGCCGGCTGATGCAGATGGTCGAGGGAAAGCTCACGCCCCGGATGCCCTACAAGGAAGACGCTCTTTCCCGCGTGCAGATAGACCTGATCCGCCGCTGGATCGACGAGGGGGCCCCGGGGCCGGCAGCCGCCGACGGGAGCCCGACGCCGCGCAGAGAAGTCGAGATACCCGACGTCAAGCCGCTCGTCCCGGCCGCGGGCGCCGTGGCGGCGCTGGCGTTCGATCCGGCGACGCGGCGGATCGCGGTGGGCGCGTACAAGACCGTCCACGTGATGGCACTCGCCGACCGCGCGTGGACCGGGACGCTGGCCGGCCACGCGGACCTTATAAGGGCTGTCGCCTTCTCGCCCGACGGGACGCGGCTGGCCGTCGCGGGAGGCGCCTCCGGGCGCTACGGCGAGATCAAGATCTGGGACGTCGCGGCGGCTGTCCCAAAGCTCGTCTCGACGATTCAGGGTCACGCTGATGCCATCCTCGCCGTCGCGTTCTCGCCCGACGGAACGGCCGTGGCCAGCGGGAGCTACGACAGGCTCGTCAAGCTCTGGAACGTGGCTGACGGCACGGTGATCGCGACCCTCAAGGAGCATTCGGACGCGGTCTACGCCGTGGCCTTCCTGCCCGGCGGCACGCAGCTGCTGTCGGCTGCGGGCGATCGGACCGTCAAGATCTGGGATGTCTCGACAGCCAGGCGGCTCTTCACCGTGAACGATGCCCTGGATGCGGTCTATGCCGCGGCCGTTCACCCGTCGGGCCGCTCGTTCGCGGCGGCGGGTGCGGACCGCATGATCCGGACGTGGTCCTGGAACCCGGATGCGTCCTCCACCGGGGGACAGACGGCGACTCTCCAGGCCTCCACCTTCGCGCATGGCGACGCCGTGCTGGGCCTGGCGTATGGACCCGGCGGCGCGACACTGGCGTCGGCCGGCGCGGACCGCGTGATCAAGATGTGGGACGCCGCGACGCTTCGCGAGAAGCAGGCGTTCGAGGCGCAGCCCGACTGGGTGATGGGACTCGCCCTGAGCGGCGACGGGAAATGGCTGGCGGCCGGCCGCTACGACGGCACACTCGGATTGTACGGGCTGGCCGGGAGCGCGTCAGGCGAACAGTTCGTCGTCCCGCGCTGACGTGCAGCTACGCCTATCGATTTGAAGGATTGTAAACAGGAGGCCAGGAGTTCAGAAGCAATCCGGGGTCAGATTTGTGATGTCCCTATGAACTCTTGATCTCCTGACCTTCTGTTGGGAGTCTTGTCCGTGGCTGCGGGGTGAAAGCCGCCGGTACGGATCGATCGGTAAGGAGACAGACCATGTCGCACAGACTGACGCCCTTCCTCGGCCTCGCCGTGGTCACGCTGGCCGTTTGCCCCGCCGTCCTCGCGCAGACGGCCCCGCCAACGCTGCAGAAGGTGAGCCCTTCCGGCGCCCAGCGGGGCACCCGCGTGTCGCTCACGGTGGAAGGGACGAACATCGCGGGCGCCACGCGCTTC
>JALZOC010000327.1 GCA_030857365.1 Acidobacteriota bacterium | reverse complement strand
CGCCGCGACGCGGCGACGGCGCGGCCTCGCCGTCGCTCGCACGGATCGCCGGCGAGCGGAGGCGGGCGAGTCCGGAAGTATCATAGGCACCATGGGGTGGTTTCTCCTCGCCAGAGCGCTGTTCGTCATGGCCGTCGCGTATGCCGCAGTGCTCATGCGCCCCTTCAGCCCTGCCCCGTGGGTGAACATCGCGCTCGGGGGGGCGCTCGGCCTGGTGATGGTGGGGGTCGAAACGCGGCTTCGGACGGCGGAAGTCACGGATCTGCTCGGCGCGCTCATCGGGGGGGCGATCGGCCTCGGCCTTGCCAAGACGATTGGCGCGGCGCTCTTCTGGGCCGACAGCACCGATCCGCGGGTGATGTTCCTGCACAGCTTCATCCTCCTCGTATTCCCTTATCTCGGGCTCGTGATGGGTGCCCGCAAGTCCGAATGGCTCGAGCCCGGCAGACTCGTGGCGCTCTTCCGGGATACGGGCCCGCAGAAGCGCTACCGCATTCTGGATACCAGCGTGATCATCGACGGCCGGATCGCCGACATCTGCGAGACGGGCTTCCTCGACGGCACCCTCGTGATCCCCCATTTCGTCCTGAAGGAACTGCAGCTGGTCGCCGATTCGTCCGATGCGCTCAAGCGCAATCGCGGTCGCCGCGGGCTCGACATTCTCCAGAAGATTCAGAAGACGGCCGGTATCGACGTCATGATTTCGGACATCGACTTTCCCGAGGTGCGCGAAGTGGATCTCAAGCTGATCGAGCTCGGACGCACGCTGCAGGGGAAGATCGTCACGAACGATTTCAATCTGAACAAGGTGGCGCAGCTGCGCGGTGTCCCGGTGCTGAACATCAACGAGCTCGCGAACTCGCTGAAGCCGGTCGTGCTCCCTGGCGAGTTCATGAAGGTGTTCATTCTCAAGGAGGGGAAGGAATACAACCAGGGGGTGGCATACCTGGACGACGGGACGATGGTGGTCGTGGACAATGCGCGCCGGATGATCAGCAGGAACATCGACATCGTCGTCACGAGCGTGCTGCAGACCACGGCGGGGAAGATGATCTTCGGCAGATACGTCGAGGGCTCCTCTCCCGTCGCGCAGCCGGTCTCAGCCGTCCACACGGCGGCGGCGCCCGCCGCGAAGTAGTTTCGGGTCCCCTTGCGAAGCGTCCCTCCCTTCCACTGGTGGCGAACGGTCTTCTATCTCATTCCCGCTGTCAGTCTCTACACAATCGTACTCGGCACGGCCTCCCTCCTGTCGTCCTTCGTGGACCGGAGCGGCGGCTTCGGGCACCGATGTGCGCGCGCATGGGCGTGGCTGATCCTCAAAACGACGGGCGTGCGCGTGAGGGTGGTCGGTCTCGAGCACCTGGACGGGCGGCGCACGTATGTGCTCGCGTCCAATCACCAGAGCATTTACGACATTCCGATCGTGTTCTCGTCCCTGCCGCTGCAGATTCGCATCATCGCGAAGGATTCGCTGGGGCGCATTCCGTTCCTGGGGTGGCACCTCCGGCGCACGGGACACCTGCTGGTGGATCGGCGAAGTCCGGGTGCGGGGATCCTGAAGCGGATGGCGCAGCTCGTCCGCGCCGCACGCTCCCTCATCGTGTTTCCGGAAGGCACGCGCAGCGTCGACGGTTCGGTCGGCCGCTTCAAGGGTGGCACGTTCCTGCTCGCGATTGATGCAGGGCTGCCGGTCGTCCCCGTCAGCATTGCGGGCAGCCGGTTCGTGATGAAGAAGGGGCGGCTGATGGTCTGCCCCGGCGAGGTGACGCTCACGGTGCACGCGCCGCTGCCGACGACGGGGATCACGCGCGAGCAGGCGAGGGAGTTTGCCGAGCGGGTTCGGGCGGTGGTGCGCCCGGCCGTGGATGAGCCGACGGGTGTCGCCGATGCGCTGCACCCGGCGCTCTGAAACGCATGCGATATAATGAAGCGTTTGGCCGCACCCCTGCGGTCCCGACCCTTACCATCCATCCATGCAGGTCACGGCCATCATCGCGGCGGCGGGCGACGGTCGCCGCATGGCCTCTTCCGTCCCCAAACAGTTCCTCGAAATCGGGGGCGTGTCGCTGCTGCAGCGCTCGCTGACCGCGTTTTGCCGGGTCCCCCGGATCACCGACGTCGTCGTGGTCACACGGGCGGATGCGGTCGCGGACGTCTCGCGATCCGTGGAGACCGCCGGCCGTCCGGTCGTGGTCGTGCCGGGCGGGGCCACGCGCCAGGCGTCCGTGGCGGCGGCGTTCGATTGCGTGGGGCCCGACGCCGCGTACGTGATGGTGCATGATGCGGCGCGGCCATTCGTCTCGGCGGCGGTCATCGAGCGCACGCTCGATGCTGCCATCGAATCGGGCGCGGCGATTGCCGCGGTGGCGGCGCGCGACACCGTCAAGCAGGCGGCGTCGAGCGGGGGGCGTCCGTTTGTCGCGCGGACGATTCCCCGCGAGGACGTGTATCTCGCGCAGACGCCCCAGGCCTTCCGCCGCGACATTCTCGCGGCCGCCGTGCTCCTCGGGCGTGGAGGCGCCGTGGCGACGGATGAATCAGCCCTTGCCGAGCTCACCGGCGCGAGAGTTCGGCTCGTCGAGGGGGACCCGCGCAACTTCAAGGTAACGTCGGAAACGGACCTGGCGCTCTCCCGCGCCCTCGCTGACGGAGGCGAGCGGACGGGCGAGATGCGGGCGGGCACCGGGTACGATCTTCACCGGCTCGTGGAAGGACGGCCGCTGCTCCTCGGCGGCGTCGCCATCCCGAGCGATCGCGGAGCTCTCGGCCATTCGGATGCCGACATCGTCTGCCATGTCGTGACTGACGCGGTGCTCGGTGCGGCGTGCGCCGGCGACATCGGCCGGCACTACCCGGACACCGACGCGCGATGGAAGGACGCCTCCAGTCTCGTGCTGCTTCGCGAGTCCGTGGGGCACGTCCGGAGTCTCGGCTTCGAGGTCGTCAACGTGGACGTCAGCGTCGTCCTCGAACGGCCGAAGATTGCGGGTCATATCGCGGCGATTCAGCGGAGCCTCGCGGCCGCGCTGGGCATCGACGAGGGGCGGGTGAGCGTGAAGGGAAAAACCAACGAAGGGCTCGATGCCGTCGGGCGGGGCGAAGCGGTCGCGGCGCACGCGGTCGCGTTGTTGAGGCGGGCTTTCTCGCTGGCGCCCGTCGGGCGTTGATCATCGAATGAGAGTCCGATTCGCTCCGAGTCCCACCGGTCTTCTGCACGTCGGCAACGCCCGCACGGCGCTGTTCAACTGGCTCCTGGCGCACGGCAGGGACGGGACGTTCATTCTTCGGATCGAGGACACCGATACCGAGCGCTCGACGCGTGAATCCGAAGCCGGCATCCTCGAAGATCTGCGATGGCTGGGCCTGGACTGGGACGAGGGTCCTGATGTGGGCGGCCTCCACGGGCCATACAGGCAGTCCGAGCGCGTCCACCTCTATGCGTCGTATGCCAATGAGCTCATCTCGGGTGATGACGCGTACTATTGTTTCTGCTCTCCCGCGAAGCTGGAGGACGACCGCAAGGGAGACATGGCCGCCGGGCGGCCGCCGAAGTATCACGGCACGTGCCGGAACATTCCTGCTGAAGAGGCAGCCGCGCGGACGGCCGCGGGCGAACGGCCCGTCATCCGGTTCAAGGTGCCGGAGGACGTCGAGGTCAGCTTCCAGGACGTGGTCCGCGGGGACGTGTCGTTCAGCAGCGACGTGATTGGCGACCCGGTCCTCGTGCGCTCGGATGGACGTCCCGCGTACAACTTCGCCGTCGTCGTCGACGATGCGCTGATGGAGATCACGCATGTGATCCGGGGAGAGGATCACATCTCGAACACACCGCGTCAGGTGCTGCTGTACCAGGCGCTCGGCTTCACCCCGCCGGAGTTCGCGCACCTCTCCCTCGTGATGGGGCCGGATCACACGCCGCTGTCGAAGCGCCATGGGGCCACCTCCGTTGCGGAGTTCCGTGAGCGCGGGTACCTGCCGGAGGCGCTGCTGAACTACCTCGCGCTCATCGGCTGGTCTCCTGGCGGCGGACAGGAGCTCCTGCCGATCGAGGAGCTGTCCCGGCGCTTTGCGCTCGAGGACGTCGGACACAGCGCCGGCATCTTCGACCAGGAGAAGCTCGGGTGGATGAACCGCCACTACATGAAGGAGGCATCTTCCGCGCGGCTGGCGGCCGAAACGGTGCGCTACTTCCTGAAGCGCGGCTACCTGCGGCGCCGGACCGACGAGGCAATGGATTACCTGATCTCGGCGCTGCCGATGGCCGTCGGATCGGTGGACCGTCTCGAGGAAATTCCGGAACGTCTCAGGTTCCTCTTCGAGTTCGATCCCGACGCGTCGCTGCAGCGGGAAGACGTCGCCGGAGTCCTGCACGAGCCGGGCGCGCGCGAGGTGATTGCCGCGCTGCCGCAGGAGCTCGCGGGTGCCGGGCGCCTCGATCGCGAGACGTTCCGCGCTGTCGCGACTCGCGTACGGCAGCGAACCGGAATGAAAGGCAGGGCGCTGTTTCACCC
>JALZOC010000326.1 GCA_030857365.1 Acidobacteriota bacterium | reverse complement strand
GATCACACCGGCATCGAGGTCGCCATCCGCCGCACCGGCGCGATCCCTGTCCTCGAGCGGAACGTAGAGGCGGCCCCGGCGCCAGTCGATTGCGAGATCCTGCCAGAAGTTGGTCAGCTGGAGCGCCGTGCACATCGCGTCCGACGCCGTTCCGAGCGCTGCTTCGTCGTATCCGCCAATCCGCAGAACGAGACGTCCGACGGGGTTTGCCGACCGCCGGCAGTAGTCGAGGAGGTCCGCAAAGGTCCTGTAGCGGGTAGTGGTGACGTCCTGCCGGAATGCGCTGAGGAGATCGGTGAAGAGCTCCAGTGGGAGCTGCCGCTGCTCTATGGTGTGACCGAGCGCATGGAAAATCAGGTTCGCTCCTGTTTCCGCAGGAAGCGAAACACTGGCGTCACCCCGGAGGCGAGCTTCCCAGCCATCGAGCAGCCGGATCCGTTCGGCATCGGTCAGGCCCGGTTCGTCCGCGAAGTCGTCCGCACGCCTGGCAAATGCGTACACGGCCGCGACGTGTGAACGCATCGCGCGCGGCAGGAGTCGCGACGCGACGGGAAAGTTCTCGTAGTGTTCGCGCGCGAGCCGCTCGCAGTAGGCGTAGGCGGCCGCGCAGTCCGCTGTCGGAGGTGCCATTCTTCCGATCTCACCACTCCGTCTCTGGGGCGCCCGCGCGCGCGTTCGCGACGCGCGCCATCACGAACAGCAGATCCGAGAGTCGATTCACGTAAATCAGGATCGCTGGTTCCACCGCGCCGGCGCCGAGCCCGACGATGCTGCGTTCGGCACGGCGGCAGACCGTCCGCGCCACGTGCAGCGCGGCCCCGGTCCTGGCGCCGCCCGCGAGAATGAACCGCCGGAGCGGCGGCAGTTCCTGCTCCAGTATGTCTATCCAACCTTCGAGCCTGCTGATATCCTCGTCGCCAACGGCGGCCTTCGTAACGCGTGCCGCGATTCTGCCCGCCGGATCGGCCAGGCGGGCGCCGAGCCCGAACAGGTCCCGCTGAATCTGTTGCAGCATCTCCGCAAGCTGGGCGTCCCGGGCGCTGGCGATCGCCTCGGTACGCACGAAACCAAGCCACGCATTCAGTTCGTCGACTTCGCCGTACGAGGCGACGCGCGGATCGGACTTGAGCACCCGGGTGCCGTCGAACAGGCCGGTGTCGCCGCTGTCGCCGGTCCTGGTGTAGATTTTCACGCTCTGATTATGGCCGCAGAAAAACACGTGCGAACACGGAAAAACACCGGACGAAAGCGGGCAGCGCCACCTGCAACGGAGCCGCTGGCGTTGCCGCCAGTCCCGGGCGCCGCGCCGCGGCGCCTCTTTCGACGGCGCCTGTTCGAGTGGTACCGCCGCAACGGGCGGGACCTGCCATGGCGGCTCACCCGCGATCCCTACAGCATCCTGGTCTCCGAAGTGATGCTGCAGCAGACGCAGGTCGACCGGGTCGTTCCCAAGTATCACGAGTGGCTCGAAAAGTACCCGACCCTCGAGGCGCTGGCGTCCGCCCCAGAAGCGGACGTGTCGGCAACCTGGCGCCCTCTTGGATACAACGTCCGCCCGCAGCGCCTGCACGCCATCGCGCGCGAGTCCGTCGCGCGCTATGGGGGCGAGCTGCCTGGCGACGAGGCCACGCTGCGATCCTTCAAGGGCATTGGTGAGTACACCGCCGGAGCGGTGCTGAGCTTTGCCTTCGGCCAGCGCGCGGCCATCCTCGACACCAACGTGGCCCGGGTGCTGTTTCGGATCTTCGTCGGACAGGGGGACGCCAAGGCGCATGCCATGCGCCGGCATCTCTGGGCCGTCTCCCGCACCGTGCTGCCGATGCGGCACGTGTTCGATTTCAACCAGGCCCTCATGGATTTCGGTGCGACGCTCTGCACGGCGCGCAAGCCGAAGTGCCCCGCCTGTCCGATGCGAAGCGGCTGTGCCTCCTACGCGCTCGCCAGCACCCTGGGCGTGCCGCCCCGATGAGTGCAGCGCCTGTCATCGTGGTGAGTGCGGCGGTCATCGAGCGCGAAGGCATGTTCCTCGTCACGCGGCGTCCGCGCGGCGTGCATCTCGAGGGATACTGGGAATTTCCGGGCGGGAAATGCGGGTCGGGCGAGACGCTCTCGTCCTGCCTCTCGCGCGAGATTCTCGAGGAGCTTGACACCGTCGTCCATGTGGGCCCGGAGCTATTCTCGACCTCGCACGATTACCCCGACCGTGTCGTCCGGCTCCACTTCTTCGCGTGCGATCTGCGCGGTGAGCCCCGTCCGGTACTTGGACAGGAGATGCGGTGGGTGCGCCGGGAAGATCTGGGGCTGCTGAAATTCCCGCCCGCGGATGAAGCGCTCATCACCGCGCTGCTCCGCGGCAGCGACTCTGTACGTAGGCCGGGATTTAGCACCTAGGCCGGGCTTCAGCCCCGGCCCCCCTCAGCGCTTTCTGAGCGTCTCGATTCCCTTGACCGGCCCGAGGCAGGTCGTACCCTCGTAGGGAATCACGACAGAGTCGGTCCCAAGCGAAGCGGTGCCGGTCAACTTGATCGCGCAGGAGGTCAGCCCCGGGGCCGTGGCGTTGCCGTCGGCAGTCCAGGCGATGGCGGCAGGCGAGGTGAAGGCCCCCTGCGCCGTGCCTGTCAGCTTCAGGTTTCCCGCGCACGTGGCGGTGAAGGCGCCCCTGGCCGACGTGCCGGTCTGCTCGCTCACGTTCCACTTGAAGTCCGTGCAGGTGCTCGGGGTGGGGATGAGCGTGGATGAGGTCCAGTTCCCCATCAGCGAGTTGTTCCCGCCCGCCGAAGGAGAGGTAAGCGAGCTCTCCCGCTCGACCCCGGTACATGCCGCCGCGCCGGCGAGAATCGAGAAGCTGATGAGGAGCAGTTTTTTGTCCATACAGGTATCCGGAATAGTTATCGGGCAGACCGCGCCCGGGGATTAGTCACACGGCAGCCAAAAGGATACCACCGGGACAGGGGCTGTTCTCTTGAGCTGCCGGGCGGATTAGGTCCAGGCGCTGACGCATCTGAAGGCGATCTGCGGATTCCGTCCATCTCGACATGCCACTGTGGTGAATCAGAGAGGCCGCGCGCGTCCGGCAAGGAAGTCGCGGAGGGCGTCTCGCGTGCTGACGAATGCGAGATCGCTCCAGGGTATGTCGCCCCGCTCAAACAGCTGCGCCTCGAGCGACTCATCGTCCACCCGAAGCTCCCCTCCGAGGACTGTGGCGGTGTATACGATGATGATGAGCGGGCGCCCCGGGTAGGAGTAGATATTCACCAGCCCCTCGAGCCGGATCTCGAGCCCCGCTTCCTCTCGCGCTTCGCGCAGGGCCGCCGTCGTCACGGTCTCGCCGCGATCGACATAGCCGCCGGGAAACACCCACAGCCCGTACCCCGGTTCGATGGCCCGGCGCACGAGGACGATCCTGCCGTCCTCCACAGTGATGATTGTGCCGACCGCCACCTTGGGGTCGAGGTAGAACACGAACCCGCACACCGTGCACACGAGCCGGGCAGGATCGCCCGCTCGCAAGTGGCGCGACTGGAGCGGCCCGCCGCACGCCGGGCAGTAGCGGTAGGGCGGCTCCGCAATCGGCACGTGCGATTGTCCCGCATATAATTCGCCTATGTCGATTCTGAAAATCGCGCGCATGGGGCACCCGGTGCTGCGCGCGAAGGCGCGTTCCCTCCATCCCTCCGAAATCCGGACGCCGAAGATCCAGCAGCTCATCGACGACATGTTCGAGACGATGAAGGAGTACCAGGGGGTCGGGCTGGCGGCGCCGCAGGTGCACGAGAGTCTGCGCCTGTTCGTCGCCGGGTTTCCGCCGGCCATTACCGACGAGGATGCGGACGACGACGATCGCGACGAAGTAATTGATGAGGACGACGAGGATGTGCCGCTGATGGCGGTCGTCAATCCTGAGATCGAGGTGGTCACGCGCGAGACGGTCGAGGATTGGGAGGGCTGCCTCAGCATCCCGGACATCCGCGGCCGCGTGCCGCGCGCGCGGCAGATCCGGGTCCGGGCCTACGACCGCACGGGCCGGAAGATCGAGATGCAGGCGTCCGGCTTCACGGCGCGTGTGATCCAGCACGAGACCGATCATCTGGACGGCGTTCTCTTCTTCGACCGGATGAAGACGTTCGGGTCGCTGGCGTTCCTGGACGAGTACGGCCGCTACTGGTCAAACGCCAAGGGGAACTGAACTCGAGATTAGGGATTAGGGATTGGGGATTGGGGATTGGGGATTGGGGATTCGGATTCGGGACTCGGGACTAGGGACTCGAGGACAGGCGTTTGCGCTCGAGCGCCCGCTCCGAGCTCAGCCTCTCCAGCTCCACTTCCGAATGGTCGACGAACTGCATGGCGGCGGCTATCGCCTTGTGCCCTGCCCGCTCCGCGATGAGCGTGTGCATCTGCTGGCAGACCCGCCGGTACGCGGGATGCCCCTGCGGGGCCGTCCGCAGCTCGATGAGGTGCATGGCCTCGCGGGCATTCATCTCCATGTAGAACCGCACGCGGTACGCCATGGCCAC
>JALZOC010000325.1 GCA_030857365.1 Acidobacteriota bacterium | reverse complement strand
CCGTGGGACGTGTGGCCCGCGGCACGCTGCACGTGAGACCCGACTCAGAAGGGGCCGCCCCCCGTATTGCCGCCGCCCGTGGTCGTGCCCCCAGCGCCACCGGTGGCGCCTGCCGTTGTGCCGCCACCCGTGATGGCCGCGCCGACTCCGCGCGTCCCGACCGCCTGCACCGCTTCGAAGTTCACGAGCGCCTTCCGGTAGTTGAGCGTCGCGCGCAGTTCGTTATTGCGTGCTTCGACGAAATCCCGCTGCGCCTGCACGACCTCGTAATTGGTCGCCATCCCGACGTCCATCTTGCTCTGTGCCGCTTCGAGCCGCTTCTGCGACAGCTCGCTCGCGACGGCGCTCGCCTGGACGCTTTCGAGCGAGCTCTGAACCGTCAGGGCCGCGTTGGTCACTTCGGTGGCAATCTGGAGCTCGAGCGCCTTGAGATTGGCTTCGGTCTGCCGGAGCGACAGCTTCGAGCGCTCGACGGTGGCCTCCTGGGCGCTCCGGCCGAGGGGATACGCGAAGTTCACGCCGACCGTCCACACGGGGGCATCCAGTCTGACGATGTTGCGCAACGCATCCAGATACCCGGAAGGCACCGTCGTGGTCGACGGCCCGCCAGTGACCGGATCCACCCCACTACGCTGGAAGATGGTCCCTCCGATCCCGTTCAGCCCGTAGTTGGCGACCAGATTCAGCTGCGGCCGTGTGGCGTCAACCTGATTCTGCAGATTGATGTCGCTGATCTGCAGGTTGTTCTTCGACTGCTGCAGGTCGGTCCGGGTCGCGAGCGCCCGCGTCACCGCCGCTTCCAGGTTGATCGGTTCGGGCGTCGTTGGCGGGCGATCGACAGGGTTGAGCGACGAGGTCCAGAGCGGGTCGTCCGTGCCGCTGACGATGAGCCGCTTGAGCGACAGCTCGTTGGTGCGCACCGTCGCCTGCGCCTGCACCAGCGCCTGGCGCCGGGTGGCCTGCTCGGCCTGCGCGGTGACAATATCGATCGGAGCCAGCGTGCCGATCTCGACGCGGGACTGGTTGTCCTGGACGAGCCGCGCCGCCAGGTCGAACGAATTCTGCGCCGCCTCCACCGCCTGGATCGCGAACACGAGGTCCCAGTAGGCGTTACGCACGCTCGCCTGGGTGCTCGACGTCGTGGCCGTCAGCCCGATCTCGTCGTTCTGCTGACTCAGGCGGTTCGTCCTGATTGCCGCACGCGTCGCGTCGATTCTGAAGCCGCGCATCAGAGGCTGCGTCAGGCTTCCCGACAGGCCCGACTGCAGAGTCGGGTTCCTCAGGTTGACGAGCGACGGACTGTCGTTGCGGGTGTTCGTCCAGTTCAGCGCGTAGTTGCCGCCGCCCTTCCAGAGGTTCTGCGCGATGCCTCCCGACCAGCTCGTGAGCGTACTCGTTGTCGGGGTCAGGATGCCCTGCGTGGTGAGGTTGGGCAGCCGGGTATTGCGCTGATTGCTCGTCGACGAGGTGAGATTCAGACGATAGCTGGCCTCGAGGCCCGCGATTGTGAAGTCGGTCAGTTGTGGCGTGATGCGCGCCACGGCGATGTCGATGTTCTTCTCGGCGCCGCGCTGCACCGCCTCCTCGATCGAGAGGTTCACCCGCGGGCCGGCGGTCGTGAAGACTTCCGCCGGAGCGGCGGCGGGGCTTTGCGATTGCGGCTGCGCCTGCTGGAGCGCCTGCTGGACCAGCTCGCGCACCCGCGCGGCGTCCGGCTGCGACGCCGCGGGCTGTTGCGCGCCCGCAGGGGCGCCGATCGACGCCGCCAAAGCCAAACCCACCCAGAACGATGCGGTCTTACTCACGACAAGCCTCCAGAGATGTGCCGACAAGACGGGAACGGTCAGCAGATGTCACGGTCATCACGTATACGAACGTCAGGGGATATCAGGTACACGAAATCAGCGGCGAACAGCGGGGTCCTGGCTCCTGGGGCGCCCCGCCTCCCAGAGCGTATGCAGCTTCGCCCGCTGCTCCGCCGAGAGCACTCCGCGCATGCGATAGAGCATCAGCGTCCGCGTCTTGGAAAGATCGGCGCGGGCCGCTTCGAGCCGGTCGACCTGCTGCGCCACGATGGCGAGCTCTGCCGTGTTGTCCTTGATCGTCTGCGACAAGGTCGCCTCGAGCTTGTCGATCCGGTCCTTCGCCGCTTCGAGGCGAGGCAGCGTCGACCGGAAGATCTGCTCGATCTCCGACGACTGCTGATTCGTCAGGCCCAGCTCCGTCTTGCTTTCACCCTGCCAGAACTTCCAGGGGCGATGCTCGCTCCTCCCCTGAGGCTTTCGGCCCTCGTCTCCACGGCCGCGCGACGCCGGTCCGCGCTGCTCGCCCTGACCGTCGTCCTCGCCGTACGCGCACAGCGCGGATGCCGTGGTGGGGATGGCGTGCACGAGCGCCGCCGCCAGAATCCAAGCCAGATGCCTTGCCATAGTCTTCTCCGGAAGTGATTACAGGGGCTATTACGACCTCCGCGGCAAGGCTGTTTACCGCCGCAGGGGCGAATCGCGGCAGAGCTGTGGGCGGTAAGTCGTTGCCGGCACGTGGCATAGCGCGCGGCGGCGGGTGTGCGCGAGAGTTCTTACGTGCAGAATGCCGTCAGCCGCTGGATCACCTCTCCGACGATGTTGTTCGGCGTCGAGGCGCCGGCGGTGAGGCCGATCACCACCGGCCCGGAGGACGGCAGCCAGTCGCGCGTGATCGTCTCGACGCCGGCGGTCGTCGACGGGGCGCCCACCGGCCGGTGGCGCAGCTCGCCGCGCGACACCATGCACTCGGGATCGGCGATGTGGTAGGTCGGCACCTGCGCCGCGCAGATCCGCGCAAGGTTGCAGGTGTTGCTGCTGTTGTAGCCACCGACGACGAGCATCAAATCCAGCCGCTCTTCGTTGAGCAGCGCGATGACGGCGTCCTGCCGCTCCTGTGTCGCGCTGCAGATGGTGTCGAACGACCGGAACTGATCGGGGAGCGCCGCCTCGCCGTACCGGGCGCGGATCGCGTCGCGGAACATCTCGCCGATTTCCAGCGATTCGGTCATCAGCATCGTGGTCTGGTTCGCGCAGCCGATGCGCACCAGGTCCCGATCCGGATCGAAGCCGGGGGAGGCGGCGCCCGCGAATCGCGCCAGAAATGCCTCCCGGTCGCTCCCCGAGCGGATGTAATCGCAGACAGTCTGCGCTTCTCCGCGATCGAGCACGACCAGGTACCGGCCCCTGGGGTACTTCAACGCCTGGGATGCCGTGGCGCGGGTTTCCTCGTGCTTGACTTTGCCGTGAATCACGGCCGTGAAGCCGCCCTGCGCGTACCGGACCACGTTCTTCCAGACGTTCAGCACGGAGCCGCACGTCGTGTCGACGAGCGTGCAGCCCTGGCTCGAGAGCTGCGCCATGTCCGTGACCGTGACGCCGAACGCCGGCAGGATCACGACATCGTCGGGCCCGAGCACGTCGCGGCGCTCCAGGGGATCCGAGAGGAAGCGGATGCCGGCGTCCCTGAGGCGATCGTTGACGTGGGGGTTGTGGATGATTTCCCCGGTGAGGAACACGTTGCGATCGGGGAAGCGCCGGCGCGCCTGGTACGCATAGTCGACCGCGCGATCGACGCCGTAGCAGAAGCCGAACTCGCGCGCGAGATGGATGGTCAGCCGCCCGGCCGCGTGCTTGAACTCTCCGGCACGGACCTGGTCGAC
Organism: Acidobacteriota bacterium; assembly: GCA_030857365.1. GTDB lineage: Bacteria > Acidobacteriota > Vicinamibacteria > Vicinamibacterales > 2-12-FULL-66-21 > JALZOC01. The sequence continues at coordinate 838 of JALZOC010000325.1, read as the reverse complement.
AATGGCGCTGTGGTAGGCCGCAGCGAGCTCACCCGCGACGGCCTCTTTCATGTCGAGACCCTTGCGGAAGACGAGGGGCTGAGTCGTGGACACGGCTTACTGCGGCTGCTCGCCGGCGCGCGGCGTGAAGTCGTCGATGGCGCGCAGCTCCGGCACCGGCGGGCGCGACAACGACGTGTCGAGGTCCAGCAGAAACGCCTCGTCGCCGCCGATGCCGCCGGCGGTCACGGTCGCGGCAGGACTCTCGACAACCGGCCGTGCCGTGGAGAGGCGGGCCGCCGTGTCGCCGCCGAAGGTGTAGCGGAAATCCATCACCTGTCCGAGACCGACACCCACGATGAGCCCCGCGGCGGCGGCCGCCGCAATCCAGCGCGACGCGGCGGAGGGCCGGGAAGTGGTGGGCGCGGCAAACTTCGGAAACGCGATGACGCGCGCGGGCCGCTCGGCGGCTTCGAGCCGGCGGAAGATCTGCGCCTGCTGGATCGCGAGACGCTCGGCCGGAAACGCCTCGTCGGCCTCGGCGGCGGCATCAACCCGCAGGTCATCGAGCCATTCGGCGAACAGGCCGAAGCGCGTCCGGCACGGGGCACAGACCTGAAGATGCGGATGGGACGGTCGTTTGCCTTCGAGGGCGCTCTCCGTCCACAGCGCGGTGATCGCCGAATCGTCCAGGTGGCGGCTGAGCCGCAGGCGGTTAAGGATGGACACGGCGTTTCTCCACGGAACCTTCGATCCCCGGATCCGCAAGCAGCACGCGGAGCTTGCGAATCGCCCGGAACAGGTGAACCCGCACGGTTGATTCGTTCAACCCGGTCATCGCGCTGACTTCGCGCGACGT
>JALZOC010000324.1 GCA_030857365.1 Acidobacteriota bacterium | reverse complement strand
TGAGGCTCTGCAGGTACTCGGGGTCCTCCCACTGGCCGTCGATCACCATCTCTTTCGCGACGACTCGGTAGACCGCGGTCGGCAGACCGTGAACGACAAAACGTCCGACGGCGTCGGGACGTGCCGTGTGCACGAATCGAGAACCCGGCCCCCACATGCCACGGCTCTCGGCGAACACCAGGACGGTAACGTCAGGCAACGGGGTTCCATTGCGATCCTCTACCACGCCCGAGAGACTTCCACCCCGGTTGGCGAGGACGATCTGCAGGCCCTGGATGTCCGCGGATGCTGGCGCTACTGCCAGCGGCGAGTCAGTGATATCCCTGCCGCCGAGGGTCACCGATTTCACCATCCATTCGCGCGGCAAGTTGCGGACGCGGAACAGATACTCGCCCTGGATGTCCGTCATCCTGAACTTCCGGTCAGCCGACACCGTCGTCTCGCTCGGCGCTCCCCATGACAGGAGTGGGTGATCGGCATCTGTGCGAAGCGGCCACACGCGCAGGCGGTTGGCCGCGAACGGCAGCGGTGCGCCGTCCTCGGCAACCACCTCGCCGCCCAGGGTGGTTGGCTTCCGCGGGGAGAGCACGACGCGCTTCGTCTCACCGGCGTTGAGCAGCGCCGAGGCGGTCGCACGCTCTGAAGGTCCCCCGGCATGAACGAGGTACTCACCCGGCGCCAGGGCACGGAACTCGTACGTGCCCCGTGCGTCCGTCCGCGTCGTCCCTGCGGAGCCGGATCCGAGGAGTGCGCCGCCGATCGTCCGAAGGATGTTGCTCAGATGTACCTGCTGTGACGGCATCGGCCTGCCGTCACCATCCTCGACGACGCCATCGATACGCGCCGCCTGTCCGGCGACCAGTCGCACATCGAGATCGGTGATCTGCTGAGCGAGTCCAACGTTGAGGGTCTGTGCCTGACTAACCCCCGTCACCCCGGGGAAGTAGGTGACGGCATGCACGAACGTCGTCTTCCCATCGTCTGACTCCCACGCTTCCCCGGTTGAGGCGCGCAGTTGGTAGGCACCCGGGGGCAGCCCCCCGAGCCGGAACTCACCGATGTCGTTCGATGTGGCGATCGCTGCAGCGACTGGAATGCGGCGGCCGTTGATATACCGAAACTCGACGGCCTCAACCCTGGCACCTGGAGCCGGATCCCCCTGCTCATCGCTGACGCGGCCCGCGAGCACGCCGCCGCGATACATTGCGATTTGTACACCTTCAACAACGCCGCCGGCTTGTACGTCGATCGGACGTCCGGCTTCGCGAAGGCGTCTCTGGCCGTACTGCGTCGGGAGATACCCCGCTCGGACTGCGCTGATTGTGTAGGTGCCGGGCGGCACGTCAATGAACTCGAACTCACCGCGCGTGTCGGTCACGGCAACCGGTGCGTTCGCGGCATCCCCGTTCAGCGTGAGCTTCACACGATGCAGCGGCATGGTGGTGGCGCTGTTGACGACCTGACCGCGCACGGTCGCGGTCCGCCCCGGGCCTGCGGAGTCTCGCGGGGGACTAGTGACCTGCGCAGCTGATGAAGAGGCACTGAGCCACAGAAGCAGGAAGCACATAGCTGTCCGCATGGGCGAGAGTATGCCACAGGGCTTTCCGCTGTTTCGACCGCGCTTCGTCGCGGCAGCATCATCTCGGCCTTCGGCCGCGTGTGCGTCGGCGTCATTCGCCACGCCGAATGACCTTACGCTCGCCCACGCCAAGAGACCCAGCCGCAGCTCCCGTTGAAAGTTGGACTTTGGGAGTTCACCCAGTCCCATGACTCTGCGGTGTGTAGGCGATACCGGTTGACTATGCGCTGTGCGTCCCTAGGCTAGCATCCGCTTCCGGTTCTCTTCCCGCCGATGGCTAATCATCCGCAGCCGGTTCTTGGTCGTCAGGGCCGCAAGCGGTATAACCGCGATGGCCAACACCAGCATCAACCCGACAAAAACCCGGAACGGAAGCAGGAGGCCCAGTTGTGCGAGGCCGACAAGTGCAAACAGGACGGCGTAAAACGCCTTCTCTGCACCGCTGACTGGCCCGCCTCGGTGGATCAACTGGTTCAGGGTCGTCATAGCGGCGCATCTTAGCACGCGACTGTTCTCGACAACCTGTCCGCCGGACGCACCTGGCGCACAAGGCCGAGCAGGCCGTGGATCTGGAGACCGGCGCGGTGCGGCGGTCACGGTGCAGGACGCGCACGAGGGGATACGACGACGAGCATCGAGACCTCGATTTAAGCCGCCGAGCAGATTGAGACGGTGGTGCCCGACCGTGACGGTCCCGAGGAGGTGGTCGCGGACAAGGGCTGCCCGAGGTCGGGGCAGGAGGACTTGACGATGAGGGACACATCCCCGCTCGGTACCAACTGCGAGTAAAGCAGACGACGGGTCGTAGAGTTTGCCGACGATTACGGTTTCCGGGCGGCGGCACGACACTTCGGGCCTGGCGCGATGGACGGTGCGGACGTTATTACGCGCCCTGAGGGTGGGCCCGGTTCCTTCAGGAGAGTGGAGGCACGCGAAGACGTTCGGGGCGAACACGACCCGCCGTCGTTGACATCCGAGCACTGACAGACAGTAATTCAGGCCAACGGGTTGGCGGCAATAACGTAGTACGATTTGCGTAGACAGGCCCGGCTAGCTCAGCTATCCTCCACTCCGTTGGACCCCAGCTTTGCGGCAGCCCCTGTCAGGAGCGACTCAAAGGCCCGTGCCGTATAAATTTCGCAAGGCGAGTTGCGTCGCCGTCGGGACATTCAACATCTACATCATTCAGCCTGCTTGGCTGACAGCGGTCGGCATATTCCCCAGCGAGGCCGAAGTCACGCTGCAGGCGAACCTAACCCGGCCCGGCTTCCGCTTGTCCTCTGTGCACATGAAGACCGTGTGGTATGTCGCCCCCGGTCGGCTAGCAGTTGAATCAGTCTCTCCCGATCAGAATTGCGGCGAGTTGATGGCCACGGTGCTCGACAAACTCCTATGGACTCCGGTGAGCGCGATCGGCAACAACGTTACATACCAAGCTGACCGTGAGGCTGCGGAGCCATTTCCAGCTCTCGACGCGTGTGCGCACTCTGCTGTTGTGCCTGAAGAGTACAGCGAAAAGCGACGGTCCCTCACCCTGACCGTGACACGTCCCGATCGGGATTACACGTTAACGGCTGTCTCCGGAACAGAGGTCGTGGAGTTAACGGGTAATGCGAGCGTCACCTTCGCAGAGGGACACTCAGAAGATACGAGTCGGGCCGCTGACGTCGCGCGCGCTTTTAACGGGGATTTAGCGACCATGCGGGCTCTCTTCGTTGATGTTTTCGGTATCGACAATCTGGAGGCTCATGTCACCAGCAACCCTTGAGATCGACGAGACCAGCACACAGGATGTCGGAGCGCCCGGTCGGTGGGTGACACAGCAGATTTATGACCCGGGTTTCAAGTCCGCGGTAACTTCTCAGATCCAAGGCCTGCGCGGACTGGCTCCGGGCTGGGATGGCTACTCGGCACCGCGAATCGACGAAGCCATCGTCGACGCGGCCTTGAAGCTCGTTCAAGAATTGGCACCGCACATCGCGCCGAGGCCAAGAGTTGTTCCCTTATCGTCAGGCGGTCTCCAGTTTGAGTGGCAGGCCGCTAACGGTCAGTCGCTCGAGCTCGAGTTCGAAAACGATAGCACCATCCACTACCTGCGGTGGCATCAGGCCGCCGGAATAGAGGATGAGGCGTTCTTGTCGGTCGACGAGGTGGAGGAGATCGAGCAACTCATTAAGTGGTTCACCGACCGCGCGGATGTGTGACTGCGTCGCGACAGGCCCCGCCATCGCCAACGATGAAGATCTGGTGAGAATCATCACCAAAGCCAGTGGATGGTTGTCCCCGGACGGTCACGTATCATCCGCCGCGTTCAACCATTGCTACTACTCCGTAGAGATCGTTTCGCGCACCAGTGGGCCGGATGAGAGCATGGTCCGGGTTCCTGGCGCCTGCGGCACCGTGCACTTCAACTGCGGTTGTGCACGACAGGAAGGGCTCGACGCGCGGGACGAGCGAGACGAAGCGCATCCCGACAACATGGCTCACGCCCATGTTTATCTAGATGCTCCAAACAGTCAGCGAAAGAAGCGCGCCAAACGGTTCATCGCTAATTGCAGCCCTACCGTCACTCGAAACGGCTGCTGACAACGCGCGGCTAACCTGCGCCTTCCCCATCAGAAATCTGCGGTCCAACCCTACCATGGACGTTGGCGGACACATCGTCCGCCGCCGAGCGCGATCGTAAAATGTAGCGCTTTCCCACTTGTAGATGCGGCATCGCCTTCAGGCACCGACCACGTCCAGTCGCGTGTGCCGCCCCGCGCGACCGCGCCGTCCGTAGTGAGTCGGGGTCCGAGACCCGCAGTTCGAGCGGCCTTTATTCCGCCTCAACCCGATTTGTCGGCCGGGCCATCGGGACCCTGCTTTCTCTGGGCGGGACGTGTGGCGCATCAACCTTATCATCCGAGTCCGAGACGGCCCCGGCGCCAGAAGCTAGCCACACATTAG
>JALZOC010000323.1:4212-4529 GCA_030857365.1 Acidobacteriota bacterium | reverse complement strand
GGTGGACCCAGCGCGACTTGGCTGCCCCATCGGACCAGAGCGGATATTGCGGCGCGTACGGCAGGTTCTCGGCGGCGACGACCCTGTGGTCCCAATCGCCGTACAGGCCCGTGTCGCGCAGGTGCTCGGGCAGCGGCGGCACCGCCCCGCCGGGGTCGCCCAGCAGCGGCGTGACCATGAGGGTGGCCAGGATGGCCCCGAGCGCACGTGTCCTCGTACCCACGACATATAGCCGAACGTCGTGGACGGGCGTATCCGAACAGACCGGGCGGCGACGGGCGTGCCCCGCCCCGACGAATGCCACCGGGGGATAGCAC
>JALZOC010000323.1:0-4202 GCA_030857365.1 Acidobacteriota bacterium | reverse complement strand
AATCAGTACTTGGCTTGCGTCGGGTCGATCTGGTCGACCCACGCCAGGATGCCGCCGGTCAGGTTGACGGCGCGATCGAAACCGCGCTCGCGCAGCAGGGCGACGGCCCTGGCGCTGCGGCCGCCCATCTTGCAATGGACCACCAGGTCGCGCGCCTGATCGAGTTCGCCCAGGCGCGACGGCAGGTCGCCGAGCGGGATCACCGTCGATCCGGCGATGCGGCAGATCTCGACCTCGTGCGGTTCGCGAACGTCGAGCACCACCAGGTCGTCACCGCGGTCGAGGCGCTCCTTCAAGGCACCAACCGTGATCAGCGGAAGCTCGGGGGCCGCCGCGGCCGCCGCCACACCGGGCGCGGGCTTGAGGCCGCAGAACTGCTCGTAGTCAATCAGTGACGTGACAGTCGGATGGTCGCCGCAGACCGGGCAGTCGGGGTCACGCCGCAGCTTCAGCTCGCGGAACTTCATCCGCAAGGCGTCGTAGATCAGGAACCGACCCACCAGCGGCTCGCCGGCGCCGAGAATCAGCTTGATCGCCTCGGTCGCCTGGATCACGCCGATGATGCCTGGCAGCACGCCGAGCACGCCCGCCTCCGCGCAGGACGGCACCGCGCCCGCGGGCGGCGGCGTCGGGAAGAGATCCCGGTAGCAGCCATAGCTCGGCGCGTAGACCGTGAGCTGGCCGTCGAAGCGCATGATGCTGCCGTCCACGAGCGGCTTGCCCTCCCAGTACGCCACATCGTTCACGAGATAGCGCGTCGGAAAATTGTCGGTGCCGTTCACGATCACGTCGTACTGGCTGATGATCGCGCGGGCGTTCGCGCTGGTCAGCGGCTCGTGGTGTGCGACGACCTCGACGGTGGGGTTGATGCGATTCAGTGTGTCGCGGGCGGAATCGGTCTTCGGCCTGCCTACATCCTCAACGCCGTGCAGAATCTGTCGCTGCAAGTTGCTCACGTCCACTACATCGAAGTCGGCAATGCCGATCTTCCCGACGCCTGCGGCCGCGAGGTACATCGCTGCGGGGCTGCCGAGGCCGCCCGCTCCCACGATGAGCACCGTCGCGTTCGCGAGCCTGCGCTGACCCTTGCTGCCCACCTCCGGCATAATGAGATGTCGGTGATACCGTTGCACCTGGTCGGGGGAAAGCCCCTGCGAGCCGCCGGCCATCGCCGGAAGGATGCCCAGCTTGTCGCCATCCTTGACGCTTGTGTCGATGCCGCCCTGACTCCGAACATCCTCGCCGTTCACGAAGAGGTTGATGAAGCGGCGAACGGAGCCGTCGTCTTCATAAATCTGGGACTCAATGCCAGGGTATGACTGTTTGAGGTTCTGCAACACCTCGCCAACCGTGCCACCCTCGACCTGCACCTTCGATTGCTGCTCGGTATAAGACCGCAACGGCCCCGGTATCTGTACTTCTATAGCCATTTTTCTCGCCAGCCTCCCTTGATAAATACAAACGACATGTGACTGATTCGCGCCCGATAATCAGGCGTTCTTACTTCCAGAGTGCGGTGCTCAGGTACCGCGCGCCACCATCCGGCAGCAAGACGACGATCACCGCGTGCTCGGTCTCGGCGGCGACATCCAGCGCGCCCTTGAGCGCCGCTCCACTGCTCTGGCCGACAAACAACCCCTCGCGCTGGGCGAGCTGCCGGGCCATCGCGTAGCCATCCTCGGTGGAAACGCCGAGGTTCTGATCCAGCAACGCTTCCTCATAGATGCCGGGGCGGATCGCGGTCTCCATGTGCTTGAGCCCTTCAATGCCGAAGAACGGACTGTCGGGCTGGACACCAACGAGCTGCACTTCCGGATTGAACTCCCGCAGGCGTCGACCCGTGCCCATCAGTGTGCCGCTCGTGCCGAGGCCCGCCACGAAGTGCGTGATGCGCCCCTCGGTCTGCCGCCAGATCTCCGGGCCGGTGGTGTCGTAGTGCGCGTGCCAGTTCGACGGGTTGTTGTACTGGTCCGCGTAAAAGTACTGCGTCGGCTCCCGCTGCACCAGATCGCGCACGTAGCGGATGGCGCCGTCGGACCCCTCGAATGGGTCGGTGTACGTGATCTTCGCGCCGTACGCTTCAACGATCCGCTTCCGCTCCTCGCTGACGTTCTCCGGCATTACGAGCTCGCACTTGTACCCCTTGATGGCGCAGATCATCGCGTACGCGATGCCGGTATTGCCGCTTGTCGAGTCGATGACGGTCTTGCCGTGCGTCAGCCTGCCGTCTCGCTCCGCGTCTTCGATGATGCGCAGTGCCGGACGATCCTTGACGGAGCCGCCGAGGTTGTACCACTCCGCCTTCGCGTATAGCTCGACACCAGGATGAACCTGCTCGAAGTTGCGGATTCGGAACATCGGCGTGTTGCCGATGGCATCAATCGCGTTGTCTACGACCTTTGGCGCATGGACGCTCGGGTTGCGAAACGGTACTATGTTCGTGGCTTGCATGCAGGACTACCTTCCGTGTTCATACTTCTCTATCTAGTAGAACTCGCAATAAGGTTGCCAATATTCCCGAGTTGCCTCAGAAGCATAGCATTGCTCCCATTTTGGTGCAAGGGAGCGTTTGCAAGCGGGCCAACAAACTATCTGCGAGTTGTTGCAAGAAGCTAATCGTTCGCAAGTGCGGTCAAGGGGGGGCCTCTGGGCCGACGCCCGCACGGTGTGCTGACGGGTCGCCACCGGGGGTGGCTGTGCGTTGTCAGAACAGGAGTACCACCGCTTGGCTACGGCACCTGCAATTGAAGAGTGGAGTATCCGACGCCTGGCGCATGCGATGGAGCGGGGGGAGCAAACCGCCGCCTCTCTGGTGGCATGGTACCTCGGGCGCATCGCGGCGCTCGATCGTTCCGGCCCGGCCCTGCACGCCATCCTCGAAGTGAATCCCGAGGCGCTCGCTATCGCCGCAGCGCTGGACCAGGAGCGTGCGACCGGTGTGGTGCGCGGGCCGCTCCACGGCATTCCCGTCCTGCTCAAAGACAACATGGACACCGCCGATGCAATGAGCACCACGGCTGGCTCTCTCGCGTTGGAGGGCGCCCGCCCGCAGCGCGACTCCGCAGTCGCCCACAAGCTGCGCAGGGCCGGCGCGGTGCTCCTCGGGAAGACGAATATGAGTGAGTGGGCGAACTTCCGGTCCGGTCAGTCGTCCAGCGGCTGGAGTTCGCGCGGCGGACAGGCCCGAAACCCATACGTGCTTGACCGCTCGCCCGGCGGCTCCAGCTCCGGCTCTGGCACGGCCGTGGCCGCGAACCTCGCCGCCGCCGCGCTCGGCTCCGAAACGGATGGCTCGATCATGTGTCCCGCGTCGTTCAACGCGGTTGTCGGTCTGAAGCCGACTGTTGGACTGATCAGCCGTGCGGGCATCATCCCGATCTCGGCGAGTCAGGACACCGCCGGCCCTATGACGCGGACCGTCGAAGACGCGGCCCTGCTGCTCGGGGTGGTGGCCGGGTCGGACCCGGAGGATCCCGCGACGCAGGCCAGCGAGGGACAAGTCCACGCGGATTACTCTCCCTTCCTCGACTCCGAGGGGCTGCGTGGCGCACGGATCGGCATCGTGCGCGAAGGCTGCTTCGGGTACAACGCGTCAACCGACAAGATCGCAGGGGCCGCCATCCGGGAACTGATGCGGCTCGGCGCGCATGTCGTGGACCCCGTGCATGCGGCGGTCTCATCCGAGATGCGGGGCATGGAGTTTGAGGTCTTGCTATACGAGTTTAAGGACGGCCTGAATCGGTATCTCCAGAATCTGGGGCCCGAAGCGGCGGTGCATTCGCTGGAGGAACTCATCGCGTACAACGAACGGCACACCGCGCGGATGATGCCGTACTTCGGCCAGGACATCCTGGAGCAAGCGCAGGAGAAAGGGCCGCTCACCGAGCGGGACTACCTTGAGGCGTGTGTGGAGAGCAGGCGCCTCGCCCGCGACGAGGGGATAGACCGCGCGATGGACGAGCATAGTCTCGACGCACTCTTCGCCCCGACGAGCAGCCCGGCCTTCAAGATCGATCTGCTCACGGGCGACCACTTCCCCGGAGGCAGCGCCGCGCTCGCGGCGGTGGCGGGCTACCCGGCGATCACAGTGCCCGCTGGCTTCGCGCTGGGCCTGCCCGTCGGCGTCACGTTTTTTGGCCGGGCTTACAGCGAGCCAGTCTTGCTGCGGCTCGCGTACGCTTTTGAGCAGGGCACAACCGCCC
>JALZOC010000322.1 GCA_030857365.1 Acidobacteriota bacterium | reverse complement strand
CTCGCTGGCCGTCTGCCCCGCCGTCCTCGCGCAGACGGCCCCGCCAACGCTGCAGAAGGTGAGCCCTTCCGGCGCCCAGCGGGGCACCCGCGTGTCGCTCACGGTGGAAGGGACGAACATCGCGGGCGCCACGCGCTTCATCTTCAGCGAGCCCGGATTCTCGACGAGCAACATCGCCGTCAAGGAGCTGCCCGTCGAAAAGCCCATGACCCCGAAGGGGGTGGTGAGGACGGATGCGCCGATCGAAGACAACGCAAGAAAGTACCAGGTGACCGCTGAGCTCTCCATCGCGCCGGGCGTACCGCACGCGGTCCATGCGTTTCGCGTCGAGACGCCGCTTGGCGTGTCCAACCTGCTGCGGTTCGCCGTCAGCGCGCTCGTGGAGATTGCCGAAGAGGAGCCCAACGCGCCCGACGCGGCTCAGAAGGTCAGGCTGCCTGCCGTGCTCGTTGGAGCGCTCGGCGCCGCGGGAGACGTCGATGCGTTCGAGTTCCGCGCCCGCACGGGCGAGGAGATGGTCTTCCAGGTCGTCGCACGCCCGCTGGGCTCGCGTCTCGACAGCATCGTCCGGCTGTTCGACGGACAGGGAAAACTTCTTGGCAGCAGCAACGATGTCGATCTGAGCCGGGACGCCGTTCTCACCTGGCGCTTCACCGAGACCGGCACCTACCGGGTCACGGTGGAAGACGTGGAACACGGCGGTGCGGTGAACGGCTTCGCGTACAGGGTACACGCCGGGCCGCTGCCGTATCTCACCGGATTGTTTCCACTTGGCGTCGCGACAGGGAGCACCGCCGAGATCGCCGCCACGGGAGTGAATCTCGGCGCCACGTCCGTTCGGCGCATCGAGGGAGAGCCTTCGGCAGTGATCGGCCGCACGATTCCGGTGCCCGCCTCCACACCGGCGGGCTCTGCCCTCAACCGCAAAGCGCTTGCGCTGGGCTCGTATGCTGAAGCGCTCGAAGCGGAGCCGAACGACGAATCAGCCGTCGCGCAGGCCCTGGCGATTCCCTCGACGGTCAACGGGCGCATCTGGAGGCGTGAGCCGCCCGCGCGTGGTGGCACCGCACCGCCGGACACTGACGTGTACCGATTCGCCGCGAGGAAAGGACAGAAGATCGTCCTCGACGTGACTGCTCAGCAGCTCGGTTCGCCGCTCGACTCCCTCATCGAGGTGCTCGATGCCGACGGACAGCTCGTGCCGCGCGCGGCCATCCGATGCGTGGCGCAGACGGAAATCGCGCTGAACGACCCGGACTCCGACCGCCGGAGCATGCGGCTGACCACCTGGAACGGGTTCGCCATCAACGACCATCTCCTCATCGGCGATGAGCTGCTGCAGATCGCCGCCCTGCCCACCCACCCGGACGATGACGTCCAGCTGATGCGTCACCGAAGCGGCCGCCTGACGCTCCTCGATACCTCCGCCCGCAACCACTCGGTCGGCGAGGCGGTCTACAAGGTCGAGATCCATCCGCCGGGCACGCGCTTCGAGCCGAACGGCCTTCCGGTGTTCCGGATCGGTTACGTGAACGACGATGGAGGGGTGAGATTCGGCGGCAAGGATTCGCGGCTGCACTTCGAGGCGCCGGCGGACGGCGACTACTTCGTGCGGATCGGCGATGTGCGCGGGCTCGAAGGGGAGCGCTACGCTTATCGCCTGACCGTGCGCGAGCCGGCTCCGGACTTCGAGGTCACGTTCGATCCGCGATCGTTCAACCTGCCCATTGGCGGACGCGTGTCGGTGAACGTGACCGCCGATCGGAAGGACGGCTTCGACGGGCCCATCGATGTCGAGCTGGTGGATCTTCCCCCCGGTCTGACCGCAACCTCGGGTCGGATTCCTGCAGGTGCAGCCACGACCGTGCTGATGCTGGCGGCCGCGAGGGGGGCATCCTTCGAGGGCCAGAAAGCCTCGATCCCGTCGATGCACCTCGCGCCCTCAGGCTCGATGACGGGCGCGAGCGCCCCGCGGTCCCACGACGTTCCCGGGCTGATTGCGTTGAAGCTGGTCGGCCGGGCCACGATCGACGGGCGGCCCGTGTCGCGTCAGGCGGAGACCACCGAGCCACTCAGCGTCGTCGCGCTGACGCCAGAGCCGGATCTCGTCGTCACGACCGATTCCAGGCGAATCGAGCTGGCGCCCGGGCGCGCGGTCACGCTGACCGTGACGGTCGAGCGGCACAACGGCTTCACCGGCCGTGTGCCGGTTTCGGTCATGAACCTGCCGCACGGCGTGCGCGTGGACGATGTCGGGTTGAACGGGGTCATGATCACGGAGCAGGAAACCAGCCGGGTCGTGCATATCGTGGCCGAACCGTGGGTCCAGGCCCAGACGCAGCCGCTCGTCATCGTGGGGCGCGTGGAGGTGAACTCTCCCATCCGCAACGAAGCGGCCGCGCTGCCCGTGGACCTGGTCGTGACGTCCCCACCGGCCGCCGCGTCGCGCTGACCGGGTGCGTGAAGGCCGCAGGCGATACGGGTCGCGTGTGATTGGCAGGCTCCGCTTGCTTCGCACGTCCCCGGGCCGCTATCCTTTCGCGCATACCGACAGGACAGTTCAGCCGTCGTCCGGGGCAGGATCCCGACGCGCACGCGACTGACGGAGGATCACCGAGATGTGGAGCCGGCGACATTTCATCGAATCGGTGGCGGGCTGGCCGATCGTCGGCGGGGTGCTCGCCGGGGTCTCGGCTCCCGCGGCGGCGGCCGCAGCCGGCCGGCGGCCGGACTACTTCCGCGAGCTGGGTATTCGTCCGTTCATCAATGCGGCCGGGACTTACACGGCCATGACGGCCTCGCTCATGCCCCCCGAAGTGATGGACGCCATCAACTATGCGTCCAGGCGGTACGTGATGCTCGACGAGCTTCACGACCGGGCCGGCCAACGCATCGCGACGCTCGTCCGCGCCGAGGCGGCGATGGTGACCGCCGGCGCGGCGTCGGCGCTGACGCTCGGCACCGCGGCGGTGCTGACCGGCATGGACCGTCAGAAGATCAGCGACCTGCCCAACCTGGCCAATCCGGCCGCCCCGATGAAGAGCGACGTCATCATCCAGAAGGCGCATCGGTTCGGATACGAGCGCGCCGTGCGCAACTGCGGCGTGCGGCTCGTCGAGGTCGAGACGCGCGCCGATCTCGAGGGGGCGATCAACGGCAACACCGCGATGATGCTCTTCTACAACAACAACAACAAGGAAGGGCAGATCCGGGACGAAGAGTTCGTCGAGCTCGGGCGGAAGCACAACATCCCCACGTTCAACGACGCGGCAGCGGACGTCCCCCCTGTCGAGAACCTGTGGAAGTACACGGCGATGGGCTTCGACCTGGTGGCGTTCTCGGGCGGGAAAGGCATCCGCGGTCCCCAGAGCGCCGGGCTGCTGCTCGGGCGCAAGGCACTCATCTCGGCGGCGCGGCAGAACTCGTCGCCCAACGGCAACGCGATCGGCCGCGGCATGAAAGTGAACAAGGAAGAGATCGTCGGCATGCTGGCCGCCCTGGAGCTCTTCGTCGGCAAGGATCACGCGCGGGAGGGGCGCGAGTTCGAGCGCCGCGCGGAGGAGATCAGGAAGAGCGCGCAGGCGGTGCCGGGCGTCACCGCCGAGATTTTCGTTCCCGAGGTCGCCAACCACGTGCCGCACGTGCGCGTCTCGTGGGATCGCGCCGTCGTCCCGCTGGAGCCGGCCGCCGTGGTCCGCACGCTGCAGGACGGGGAGCCCTCGATCGTGATCCGGTCGGAAGGGGAGGTTCTCGTCATCGGTGTCTGGATGATGCAGCCGGGAGAGGATCGCGTCGTGGCCAGGCGCCTGCGCCAGGTGCTGGAGAAGGCATAGCGGATGGCCGAGACGCCAGGCGGCGGCATGGATCGCCGGACGTTCGTGTTCAGCGCCACGCTCGGGACCCTGCACCTGGGTCTCTCCGGCTTGCCGCTGCGGCAGGCTGACGGAACGCGCAAGCTCAAGATAGATGTCCGCGCACCCGAGATGCCGCTCTCTCCGCTGGGGATGCCCGGTCTCTTTCCGGGCCGGGTCGTGGACGTCTTTCATCCCGGCTCACTGGTCGATCGCCGCGTCTCGCAGCCGGCGGTCCGGGCGATGGTGGACGAGGGGATGAAGGCGCTGACGGGGGAGTCCGTGTCGAGGAACGCCTGGGGCCGGCTGTTCACCTCCGCGGACGTGGTCGCGATCAAGGTGAACCCGTCTGGTGTGCCGACGACAACGACATCGCTGCCGCTGGTGCGCGAGGTGGTTCAGGCGCTCAATTCGGTCGGCGTCCCGAACAGAAACATCATCGTCTACGACCGCAATTCCAATCAGCTCGAAGTGAACGGATATCACACGCTGCTCCAGCCGGGGGTCCGCGTCGTCGGACTCGATCAGCGGTGGTCGGTCGCGGGAGAGACTCGCGGCGGGTACGACCCCGATGTGTTCTGCGAGATGGACTGTTTCGGGGAGCGCGAGACCCGCTCCTATCTCGCCAGTGTCGTGGCGACCGAAGCGACCAAGATCATCAACCTGCCGTGCCTGAAA
>JALZOC010000321.1 GCA_030857365.1 Acidobacteriota bacterium | reverse complement strand
CATCTCATTGGAGATCGGGACGATGCGGTAGAGGCGGACTTCGCGCCAGAGGCGTTCGATGTGGGTGTCGGTGCGGTATCCGCGTCCGCCGAGGGTCTGGAGGGCGGCGTCGCAGGCGTTGAAACCAGCGTCGGCTGCCAGCAGCTTGGCGGCGTTGGCCTCGGCGCCGCAGGGCAGGCCGTTGTCGAACAGCCAGGCGGCTTTCAACGCCAGCAGTTCGGCGGCGGCCAGGTCGGACCAGGCGCGGGCCAGCGGGTGGGCGATCGCCTGGTTCGTGCCGATTGGGCGTTCGAAGACGATGCGCTCGGTGGCGTATTGTGACGCCAGCCGCAGTGCCGCGCGACCGATGCCGATGGCCTCCATCGCGATCACGATCCGCTCGGGGTTGAGGCCGTCGAGCAGGTGGTAGAAGCCGCGTCCGACCTCGCCGACGACATCTTCGTCAGCGACATGGAGGTCGGTCATCACCAGCCGGTTGGAATCGACTGCGTTGCGGCCAAGCTTGTCGATCACCTCCAGGGTGCAGTGATCCGGATCGAGATCGGCGAAGAAGAGGGTCAGGCCGAGCAGCGATCGGGCCGGGTCGCGCGGGGCGGTTCGCGCCAGGATGAGCGCCTTCTGGGCGTGCTGGGCATTCGAGAGCCAGGCCTTCTCGCCGTTGAGCCGTCAGCCGTCGCCGTCACGTTCGGCGCGTGTCTCGATCCGCGAGGTGTCGGTCCCGGCGCGTGCTTCGGTGACGCCGAACGACATGCGCAGTCCGCCGGTTGCCAGTTTCGGCAGGTAGCGTTGGCGCATGGCCTCCGAGCCATGCTTGACGATCGGCTCAGGCGGGAAGATCGCCAGGTGGATTGGCGACGCGCCGCTCGTGCCGGCCCCGCTCTCGCAGATGGCGTGCAGTAGCAGCGCCGCCTCAGTGATGCCGAGTCCCTTGCCGCCGTACTGGCTGGGGATGGTCGTTCCGAACCAGCCAGCCGCCGCGAAGGCGTCGACGAACTCGTGCGGGTAGGCTTCGGTCTGGTCTTTGGTGTGCCAGTAGTCGAGCGAGAACCGGCCGACCAGTGCCGTCGCCGCGTGGACGATGTCTGTGTGGGCCGGATTGGTCGCGAAATCCATCAGTATGTCCATCCTCACCAACGGCAACCTGTTACGTGGGTCATTATGCGCTGATCTGGAGTTCAGAGACTCCTGTGGTCCGCATCCCGGTAGAGGCGAAGGCACCGCCTCGCCCTGTCACCCGCCCACACGGTTCGATGGGGGAAGAAGGGCGAGGCGGTGCCATCGCCCCTACCGGGAGAGAGGCTTCCACTCGGGGATTGGTGCTGGTCACATCGGCAGCGCGCGCATACGATGACAGCGGGTGCGGACAGCGTTCGTCGTGAGGCGGAGGGTGATGATGCGGGACATTCGTTCACTGCTGGGGATCGAGCACGCGATTATCCAGGCGCCGATGGCGGGCGCGACGACGCCGGAGATGGTGGCGGCGGTCTCGAACGCGGGTGGGTTGGGGATGCTGCCGGGCGCGTATCAGCCGCCGGAGCGGATCGTTGCTGATATCGCGGCTGTGCGGCGGCTGACGGAGCGTCCGTTTGGGGTGAACCTGTTCGCGGGTGGTGATGAGTCGTCGGACGGGGCCGATCGGGGGCCGATGCTGGAGATCCTGGGTCGCGCCCACGCCGAGCTTGGCCTGCCGGAGCCAGCCATCGCGGTGGTTGCACCGGTTCCGTTCGACGCGGCGCTGGAGGTGGTGCTCGGCTCGGGGGTGCCGGTCTTTAGCTTCACGTTCGGGATTCCAGGCGCCGACGCGCTGGCGGCGCTGAAGGAGCGCGGGATCGCCATCTTTGGGACGGCGACGACGGTTGAGGAGGCGCGGCAACTGGTGGCAGCGGGTGTCGATGCGGTTGTCGCGCAAGGCAGCGAGGCGGGCGCGCATCGCGGGACGTTCGCGGGGTCGTTCGAGGCGGCGCTGGTTGGGACGATGGCGCTCGTGCCGCAGGTAGTGGACGCCGTCGATTTGCCAGTTGTCGCGTCGGGCGGGATCATGGACGGGCGTGGGATTGTCGCGGCTGAAGCGCTGGGGGCGAGCGGCGTCCAGCTTGGGACGGCGTTCCTGACCTGTCGCGAGGCGGGCATCCCGGAGTCGTACAAGGCGGCGATCCGGGCCGCGCGTGACGACGCGACGGCGCTGACACGCGCATTCTCCGGTCGGATGGCGCGTGGGATCGTCAATGCTTTTATGGAAGAGGTGGAGGCGCAGCCGGGCGCGATCCTGCCCTTCCCGCTTCAGAACAGCGCGACTCGCCCGATGCGCAACGCGGCTGCGGCGCGGGGCGACACGCGCTTCCTCTCGCTCTGGGCCGGTCAGGGCGCGCGGCTGGCGCGCGAGACGACAGCCGCCGAGCTGGTCGCGGCGCTGGTGCGTGAGGCGGCGCAGGTTCGGACAGGGCTGAGTGGCATCAGGTGATGTCAGGCGCGGCTGGCGCGTCGATTGGCAGGCGCAGTGTGAAGGTGCTGCCGGTCCCTTCGCTGCTGTTGACTGAGATCTTCCCGCCGTGCTGCTCGACGATTTGGCGCGTGCTGGCCAGGCCGATCCCGGCGCCGTCGATCTGGCCGATGACGTTCGATGCGCGCTGGAAGCGCTCGAAGATGCGCGGCAGGTCGGTCGCCGGAATACCTACTCCGCTATCCCGGACAGCGACGATCGCGAATGGCGTTCCGCCCCGGTCATGGGGCGCGATCGTGATGACGATCTCGCCGCCAGCCGGGCTGTACTTGATCGCGTTCGAGAGCAGGTTGCCGATGGCGCGTCCGAGGCGGGTTGCGTCCCACTGGCCGGTCAACGTGGATGTGGCCGCTTCAACGCGCAGTTGGTGCCGGTCGGTTGTCTGTTGCTGTTGTGACGTCACCCGCCGGACGAGGGCCACCAGATCGGTGGGTAGCCGGTTGAGATGCAGCGGCTGGCCCATTCGCATCTGGGTGAGGTCGACCATCTCATCGATCTGCTGCACCATCTGGGAGGTGGTTATGTCGATGCGTTCCAGCCTGCTGACGATCTGCTCGGCGCGTAACGGCTCGTCACGCCTGACACTGCGGAGCAGCAGCTGGGTCATGCCCTTGACGGAGGTCAGCGGAGTCTTGAGGTCGTGCGCCGCTGCTGCCAGGAACTCGTCGCGTGTGCGGACGGCGTCCTGCACCTGCTCGTAGAGGCGGGCGTTGTCGAGCGCGATTGCGGCCTGGCTGACGATGCCACGCACAAGCCGCTCGGCGCGTTCGGTGAAGGTGGCGGGTTGCGCGTGGCCGAAGAACAGGCCGCCAAGCACCTCGCCATCGCGCGAGATGACTGGCACAGCCATGAAGCTGCGGACGGGTGGGTGTCCGTCCGGCATGCCGTGGAACGGTGGGTTGTTGCCATAACGTGGATCGGTCAGGACGTCGTCGAGGCGGACGACGCCTTCGCCACGAAAGACCGGCCCGAAGATGGCGGTGTTGCGTGGCATTGGGAAGCCGTCGAATGCTTCGGGCGGGACGCCGGAGAGCGCGTAGAGCGTGTATGACTCGCCGCGCTCGTCGGTGAGGTTGTAGAAGAACGCGCCGAACTGTGCGCCGGTCAGCGATGTTGCCGCATCCGTGATCATCTGGACAAGCGCCGCACGGTCGAGCTGTGCCGAGACGGCCTGGGCGACGTGGTGGATCGTTTCGAGGTCGTCGCGGGCCGCGCGCTCCTGGAGCAGCAGTTGCCCGCGTTCCGTTTCGACGCGGCTGCGGTCGATCGCGACCGCGATCACATCCGCGATCGAGGCCAGCAGGCTGAGGGTGCGCTCCGGGAGTGGTTGGCGCGCGAACAGCCCCATCACGCCGACAAGTCGCTCGTCGATCAGCAGCGGATAACCAGCAAAGGCGAGCATTCCCTCGCGTCGCGCCCATGCCGGGTCGCTGATCCGGTCGTCGGCGAGGACATCGTTGCTCAGGTGCGGCGTCCGCTCCTCGGCGATCAGGCCGATCTTGAAGGCGCCAACCGGGACGCGGCCGTGTGAGCCGTCCAGGTGGGTGTAGAGGCCGGCACTGGCCTGTAGCTCCAGCATTGCTGCGGCATCGTTGAGCGTCCAGAAGCGGGCGAAGGCGGCGTCCAGATGCTCGACAAGCGCCTCGGCGCTGCGCTGGAGCTGGGTTTGGAGCGTTCCGCCCGTCGTCAGCGCCCTGCCGATCGCGGCGCCAAGCTCGGCCTGCCGGGCGCGGTCGCGCAACTCGGCTTCGACGCGCTTTTGCTCATTGCTCACCACTCGCTCAGGCGTAGCGGTAGCGCACTGTCTTCCGACAGTCATCCATGGCCCTCGGCTTTCGTTGGACAGGCAGGATGCTCCCCCAAAGTACCGCTTCCCGCAAGTATACGGCCAACGGTGTGACGGCAGGT
The DNA here is from genome assembly GCA_030857365.1 of Acidobacteriota bacterium. Taxonomy (GTDB): domain Bacteria; phylum Acidobacteriota; class Vicinamibacteria; order Vicinamibacterales; family 2-12-FULL-66-21; genus JALZOC01. Next base: position 135 of record JALZOC010000321.1, on the reverse strand, counting down.
TGGGGTCGGTTCGACGCTATAGGGTAACCTGCTGACCGCCGCCGACCAGTCCGCCAAGTTGGGACTGGTGGCCGAGACGGCGCGGGAAGTGTGGGAAGCGCCAGCGATCCATCCGGTAGGGGCGAGACACTGACT
>JALZOC010000320.1 GCA_030857365.1 Acidobacteriota bacterium | reverse complement strand
GGTACACCCTCACGCCGGAAGGCGTGCGCGAAGGCGGACGCCGGTTCGCCGACGAATTCGCGGACCTCACGAAGCCCGGCCACGGCGAATGCGGCGACCCCGACTGCGACTGCAGGCAGTCGGGCAATCCCGCTGACTGTCGCCATCACGCCTGATGTCGTGGCCGACCGGAGCCGAAACATCGTAGCGCAGCTCTTCAGGGCTGCCGAGGGAGCGCATGCCAACCATCGCTGTGGCGGGAAAAGGCGGAAGCGGGAAAACGACGATCGCCGGGACGCTGGCCCGCCTGATCGCGCGGCAGGGGCGGGAGGTCTGGGCCATCGACGCCGACTCGACGCCGAACCTCGGCATCACGCTCGGGCTCTCACGTGATGCGGCTGCCGCCATCCCTCCGATGCCGCGCAGCATTCTCGACACGACCCACGACGCCGACGGTAAGCGCGTGCTGACGCTGAACACGCCGCCTGAGACCGTGATGGAGCGGTTCGGCGCAGCCACACCGGATGCCGTTCGCCTTCTCGTCATGGGCCGCGTCGATCATGCCGGTGCCGGTTGACTGTGCGGTGCTCATGCCGCGGTGCGGCATCTGCTCGGCGGGATGATGCAGGCGGAGCATCCAATGACCATCGTGGACATGGAGGCGGGGCTCGAGCACTTGAGCCGCGGAACCGCGCGGCACGTCGATACCCTGCTCGTCGTCCTCGAGCCGTACTACAAGGCGCTCGAGATAGGCCGCCGCGCTGCGGAGCTTGGACGCGAGCTCGGTGTCGCGCGGATCATTGGCGTGGCGAACAAGATGCGCGACGGGGAAGACGCGACAGCCGTACGGGACTTCGCCGCGGCTCACGGGCTGTCCCTGGTCGCAGAAGTGCCACTGGATGATGCGATTCGCCGGGGCGACCTTGCGGGGCGGGCGCCGATCGAGCTCCCGGACTCCCCTGCCGTGATCTCGATCGCCGGTCTCGCCGCTCACCTGCTGACGCCAGCCTGATGCCAGCCATACCGCCCGGTCCCGATGCCGCGGTGTTCATACGTGCGTTGATGGCCGCGGCGTCTGTTCGTCCTGGCGCGTAGCCGGGCGCGGCGGCGCAGCCGTGAAGGCCCTTCAGGCCTGCGCGGACCGACCGGAGAGCGAGTCCGCCACGAGGTTGCACCCGAGAACCGTCAGCGTCACCGCAAGGCCCGGAAAGACAGACATCCACCAGGCGTCCCTCACCATGTGATGCGCAAACCCGAGCTGTGTGCCCCAGCTCATGACGTTGGGATCGCCCAGGCCGAGAAAACTGAGCCCCGCTTCGGCCAGGATCGCGCTCCCCCCCTGATAGGACGCGTGCGCGACTGCGACCGGGAGGGTGAGCGGGAGGATGTGCCTCAGGAGGATGCCGGCGTCTCCCCCTCCGGCCGCGCGCGACGCGAGGACGAAATCGCGCTCCGCCGTCGCCAGCACCAGCGAGCGGAAGACCCGTGCCGTGCCCGGCCAGGCCGTGAGGCCGATGACGAGAACAATGAGCGCCAGTGAGGTCTCGAAGATACTGACCACCGTGAGGACCATGAAAAAACGCGGCAACGCCTGAACGAACTCCGTGCCGCGCATCAACACGTGATCGACCCACCCGCCCCGGAGCCCTGCCACCCCTCCGACCAGCAGGCCGATCACCATGGCGGCGAGCGCCCCGACCATGCCGACGCCGAGCGAGGTGGCCGCGCCGTGAACCACGCCGGTGAACACGTCTCGGCCCAGGTCATCGGTACCGAACGGATACTGCGGGGAGGGCGGCGCAAGCGCTTCGCCCGTCATGGCAAATGGGTCGCCGGGAGCGAGCAGGGGCCGCAGCGCCGCGACGGCGGCCATCGACGCCAGCATGAGGATGCCTGCCCACCTCGCCGTGTGCCTGAACCCCCGCCCCGTCATGTCAACGGGATCCGCGGGTCGAGCCAGGCGCACACCGCATCCGTCATCATGTTGAATACCACGACACTGGCGGAGATCCCGAGGAACGCCGCGGTGACGAGCGGGTAGTCGCGGTGCAGTGATGCGTGGAGGGCGAGATACCCCACACCGGGCCAGCCGAAGAGCGCCTCGGTCAGCGCCGCGCCGGCAGCGATCTGACCGGCGTGCTGCCCGACCAGCGTCACCACCGGGACCATGGCGTTGGGAGCCACGTGCCGGAGGAGCAGTCGGAGCCGCGTGAAGCCCCGCGCCGAGGTCGCGATCACGAACGGCTCGCGCATCACGTCCAGCAAAGCCGCGCGCGTCACCCGGGCGACGACAGCGGCAAGGGGCAGCGAGAGAGTCACCGCCGGCAGGGCCAGGTGCCACAGGACGTCGCCGACCCATGCGAGCCCGACTGTCGCCTCGCGCGCGGTCGTCATGCCGCCGGCAGGAAAGAGGCCCGCGCGAACAGCCAGGGTGATCACGAGGATCTGTCCGATCCAGAAAACGGGAGCCGCGTAGAGGACGGAAGCCGTCCACCGGACGGCTCCGTCGACGACGCGTGAGCCCGTCATCACGCAGAGGAGACCGGCGACCAGTCCAGCAACGGTTCCGACGATCAACGCGGCGACGCCGAGAATCAACGTGGCGGGGGCATGGTCGCGCAGGACCGAGGCAACCGGCGCCTGGAACATGAAGGAATATCCCAGGTCCAGCCGTGCCACCGCGGAGACGTAGCGGCCCAACTGCTCGAGCAGCGATCGATCGAGGCCGTAGCGCGCGCGCATCTCGGCGTAATATGCCGGGTTGCCCCCGTCGCCCGCCAGCATGTAGACGGGGTCCCCAGGCGCCACGTGGATGAGCACGAACGTCAGGATCGTCACGCCGGCGACGACCAGCACGGCAAGCCAGGCCCGGCGGACAAGCCACTGTCGGACCGTTCCCGTGCCGCTCACGGCTTCCCGGATGACGTCAGGGCGACTGTCTCGAGGAACGCGCCCGTCCACAGGCGAAAGCCGGTATAGGTCTTCCGGTACGCGCGCAGCGGCTCCGAATCGACGAGCCAGAAGTAAGGAACGTCGTCCGCGAGAATCCGCTGAATGTCCACATACCGCGCGCGGCGCAGGTTTCGGTCCGTGTGCAGCGTCGCCTCGTCGAAGAGCGTGTCGATTCGAGGATTACGGTAGCCCGCACCGTTGGAAAAGGGGTACGGACCGATGTTCGACGAGACGTACACACGACGGACGCCGATGTCAGGATCGGCACCGTTGCAGAAGGACGCGAAGCCCACATCGAAGGTCTTTTTCACGAACACCTGCTCGACCGACGCATTGAAATCACGGCTTTCGAGAGCGAGGGCGATCCCGACGGCTTTGAGCTGTTCTCGCAGCGCCTGGCCGAGACGCTGATGGTTCGGGCCGTGAGTGAAGGTCAGGTCGAGACGACCGCCGTCCGGTCTCTCCGGGTATCCCGCCGACGTGAGCAGGCGCCCGGCCTCGTCGGGGTCGTGCGGGTACTGACGGACGTCGGGTGTGTAGGCCCATGCGAGCAGGTGGCTGATCGGGCCGGTTGCGGGACGGCCCTGCCCGAAGTACACGCGGTCCACGAGGAGCTGCCTGTCGATCGCGTGGGCCCACGCGCGACGGACACGCACGTCGGCGAACGGCGCCTTCGTCAGGTTCGGAATCAGCACATCCTGGCACAGCGATCCGCCCGAGCCCCCGGTGCCTGCGACAACCGCCATCTCTTTCAGGCTCCTGAGCCGCGGAAGATCGGGGCCCGCGACGCCTCCGACATAGTCCACGTCGCCGGCCTCCAGCGCGCTGACCGCCATGGCGGCGTTGGGCAGGATCCGGAAGACCACACGTTCGAGGTACGGCAATCCCTTGCGGAAGTACTCCGGGTTCCGCTCGACGATGAGTTTGTCCGCCGGCGCGTAGCTCACGAACCGGAACGGACCGGTCCCGATCGGCCGCCTCGTGGGCTCGCCGCTCAACACATCGTGGCCCTCGTACAGGTGGCGCGGGATGATCGACGCCTCGACGACGTCCAGACGCTGCAGCAGGGGCGCATACGGTCGCGTCAATCTGAACACCACTGTCAGGTCGTCTGGCGTGTCGATGCCGACGATCAGCCCTTCAAGTGCCGCGCGGGTGCGTGAGTGATACCTGAGCAGGGCGTGCTCGAACGTGAACTTTACGTCTGCGGACGTGAAGGGCGCGCCGTCATGCCACCGCACGCCGGGCCGCAGCTTGAAACGGTAGGTGCGCCCGCCGTCTTCGATCAACCAGCTCTCCGCCAGTTCCGGGACGGGCTCGAACTGCTGGTCCAGACCCACGAGGCCATTGAAGATCTGATCGGTGATGGGATGTGTGCTTCCCGAGGTGGTGACCGCGGGGTTCAATGCGCCGGGGTCGCCCGATTGCGCCACGACCAGGGTCACGGGGTGCCCGACCGACGGGCTGCCGCCGCACCGGGCCGCGAGCACCACAAGAGACGCGAAGGCGAACGCAAGCTGGTATCGGATGGGTGCCTCGGACAGGGAATTATACAAGCCCTCGCCCAATCGCCACCGTCGTCGCGCGAGTCCTTATGGCGGGCGGCGAAGATCTCAGG
>JALZOC010000023.1 GCA_030857365.1 Acidobacteriota bacterium | reverse complement strand
TCTACGACGGGCTAATCGCCGCAGCTGCGTTAGAGGCCGAATGCACCACGCTCTATTCGGAGGACCTCCAGGACGGCCAGGTCATTGAGGGCCGTCTCACCGTTCGCAATCCGTTCGTCCATTGAGGCAGCAGGGGGGCGAAGGTTGTGGTGAGCCTTTCCAGTCTGCGCCATTCTCAGTAGCGAACCGCCGCTTCCCTCGTGCACCGCCGTCACCGGACAGATTGATGTACGTGGCCTCGCGGCCACGGAGGTCGCGTGAACCTCGGCGCAGGCAGCCCGCGATCGGCCGGTTCACGCGGGAACCCGAATCTGGAGTCCCGCTGGGGCCGGATCGAAGTGACGCGGATTGAATGTGAGGAGCACGGTGGCCCCAGCCTGGACAGCAGCCTCGGCGATCAGGGCGTCGTACGTGCGCCCGCCGCAGAGGCCGGCGCCGGCGAATCGACCCAGCACCGCCACGTGCTGACGCGCCGTGAGCGTGACGACTGTGCCTGTGTCAGAGAAGCTGACTCTGAGCAACTGCCACGCGTCTCCCGGCGTGAGGCGGTGCGGCGCCGGAAAACGGGTCAGCACGGAGTACGCCTCGGTGAGAGCATGGGCCGCAACCGTCAACTGCTCGCCGATTTCGAGCCGCCGCTCGATCTCCGCCGAGGCCGCCCGGTGATGATCGTGCCAGTCGCATACCGCGGCGATCATGCAATTGGCATCCACGGCGAAGCGGGCCGGCATCTACCGCTCTCGGCGAACTCTTCGCCTGGTCCGCTCAACGACCTCATTGGTCAGCGGAGGCACTCTTGTGCGCGGCACCGCGACCAGCAGGCGGCCGCGCTTCTCGAGCTTCACCTCGAGCGGCTGCGGCTCGATTTCGATGATCCCATCGCGCCAGCGCACGTCCAGTGGCGTATCGGGCTCCAGCCCCGCCTCGCGCCGGATCTCGCGCGGGATGACGAGCCGTCCGGCAGAATCCATGGTCGTTACCATGGCATGGATTCTACCATTTCCGCCGTCAAACACGCCAGCTCGGCGCAGCCCACGACCAACTGTTGCTGATCGCGAGGTGGAGGGGCCAGCAGCTCGATGGTCACGGCTCACCTCTTTCCATCGGCCGTAGCAACGACCACAGGGCGTCGATGAGAACCGGCTTTTCGGTAACAGCTCGCGGATCCAGGACTGCCAAGCGCGGTATGCAGGCTCGTTGACGCTCGCCATGGATGCGCGTTGTTGGTGTGCAACCCGTCCGCGATAGTGGAACTCCCAGATGCGCCCGCGCCATGCCTCGGTGTCGTGGGTTCGAAGAGCTTCCATGACGACCCTATCGAGCGGGCAATGCAGCCACGGTCGAAGCCGCGCAGCCGCATCGGATGTTGGACGCGATGCCCAATCGACATAGAGCTTCAGGAAGACGTTAATTGTCGTCTGGCCTTGTCCGTACGCGAGTTGGTTGTTCCGGTTCGTCCGCAAGACTTGGAGCGCGTTCTCGACCCAGGCGTGATGGCGCTGATCGAATTGCTCGGGGGACTGAATGGATTCCAAATCGCCCCGGATCGCCCACAGCTGTGCGAGAACCTTTTCCTGGGACCGTTCCTCGAGAGTGCGACCCTGCGCTCGGACGAACGCCAGCGATCCAAGCCCTCTTACGACGGAGAGTTCCTCGTTGGCCTTGAGGTCGAGCAGCAATTCCGACGTTTTTCGTGACTGGGGCATCGCTGGCGACGCAGCCGCTCCAAGAGTTGAATCGCGGACGTGACCGCCGCCGAGGTGCATGTAACGTTGGGTCGGTGACCCGTCAATCGCGAACCGTCGCCTATGCCGCCTGCGCCGAGCAAGGCGACAGTCTCGTATGGACCGAGTGCGTTCCACAACTGAGGCGCATCGCCACGACTATACGGCTCGATCGGCCACCCGATCGCGCATTCTTCACGCGGCTCTGGAATACCCCTGGCGAGGACTACCATGCCTCATAAAGGTCGGCAGAGAGCTCATCTTAGATACGCTTCGCGCCGGCCAGTGTCTCGCCGATGCCGCCATCAAGGATGGCGGCATCATGGTCGTCGGCAGAACCGGACCACCTAAGATCCGGTTGCGAAGCGCCGCTCCCTGGCGTCTTCGAGATGCGGCGCGATATCGACCACGCCGAGCGTGCGTGGCGACTTGCGCTGCGCCTTGTCGCGATACATCCGCCGATCCGCACGCGCGAGCAGACGCTCGTACGTCTCGCCATCATCGGGATACACGGCCGCGCCGGCGCTCACGTTCAACGACACAAGCTCGCCGGTGGCGGTCTCGAATTGAATCGCGCTGACGGCCTCCTGCAGGCGACGACGCTGCTGTTCGGCCTCCGCGCGGCCGCTGGACGCGAGCAAGACGACGAACTCGTCCCCGCCGTAGCGCACGCAGACATCGTACGTCCGCGTCGTCTCGCGCAGCGCGCTGGCGACTTCCTGCAGCGCGCGATCTCCCGAGAGATGGCCGTGCACGTCGTTGATGGCCTTGAACTCATCGAGATCGAGCAGCACGACCGAGAACTGCGTGCCCGCGCGTCCGGCGCGATCGAGCTCGCGCGTGAAGTGTGACTGCAGCGCGCGCGTGTTTGCCAGCCCGGTCAGGCTGTCTCGCATCGCGTTGTCGCACGCCTGCTCGAACACGAGAGCGTTCTGCACGACGGCGGCCGCCTGCCGCGAGACTGCTTCCAGCACACGGCAGTGGTCCTCCGTATAGCAGCCCGCCTGGACGTGATACACGGCGATTGCTCCGATGACGTCGTCGCCGAACGGCAACGGGCAGACCAGTGCCGACTCCAACTCGGTGCCCACAGCGGCGTGCCCCGCGGCATGGAGATCGACGACGGCGAGGCCGTTGACGAGCGGCCGTCCGTGACGCATGACCCACCCGCTCAACCCACGCCCGCTCATGATCGTGGCGTCCTCCAGCAGCTGAGCGCCGAGCCCCGACGCGAACCGGCAGCGAATCGTCTCGCCGTCGCCACGCACGAAGAGCGCGCACGAAGAGAAGGGCACCAGCGCGCTCAGCCGCGAGCCGATCAGTGACATCGTCTCGGTCACGCTCATGCTGCCGCCCATCGCTTGAGCGATCTCGTAAAGCGTGTAGCTCTCGCGGTTCGCCTGCGCGATTTCGGCGAAAGCGTTGGACGTGGTGCGGCGGCCGCGGTCTTCGGACAGCTCCGTGCGGCTTGCTTCGGTGCGATCCCACTTGCGGGCCGACTCGTGCTCGAGCGGTGAATTCAAGCGCGGGAGGATCTCGGCAAAGAGTTTGACAAGGGTAGGATCCAGCCCTTTGCCCGCCTCACTCTCCAGGATTTCGAGCGCGGCTTCCTGTGACAGCGCTCGCCGATACGGCCGGTCGGAGGTGACGGCATCGAAGGTGTCGACGACGGCAAGAATGCGAGCGCCGATCGGAATGTGTTCGGCGTGCAGCCCCGCGGGATAGCCGGTGCCGTCCCAGCGCTCGTGATGGCTTCTGATCAGCGGCGCGACGGGGCACGGGAACGCCACCGCGTCGACAATCTCGGCCCCCACGTGCGCGTGAATCTGCATCTTCTTGCGCTCATCGGCGCTCAGCGGGCCGGGTTTGGAGAGGATGTGTTCCGGCACCGCGAGCTTGCCGATGTCATGGAGGAGGGCGGCCGTTTCGACTGCCTGCGTGTCCAGCTCGGACAGCCCGATACGGCGCGCGAGGCTGGCAGCATAGTGCTGCACCCGCTCGATGTGCCGGCTGCCCGCAGCGTCCTTCGCCTGAATGGCGCGCGCCAGCACTTCGGTGCTCTCACGGTGAAGCTGTGTCCACTCGGCCACGCGCCGCTGTTCGTCCGCGATCCGATTGAGGTAGATGCGATACGTGTGGTACGTCAGGCAGAGAGGAAGGACTGCGAGGCTCGTTTCCCATTGTCCGATACGCTGCCATACTTCGACGGCGATCCCGGCGGCAACGGCACCCACCACATAACTCGTGATGCTCCACAGGAAGTTGTCATGCCAGACTTGAAACACCTGCCGCCGGTTCGCGAATGCAAACGCGGCTGCGACCGCCGCAGAATTCACTAGGAAGTACGCCATCGCAGCGCCCGTCAACGCCTGCAGCGATGCCAGTTGCCCATACGTCCCGCCGAGAATCTCGTAGACGCGCGCCGTGGCAGCAACGGTCACTGCCAGACAGGCCATGCTGAAGATGGTCTTGTATGTCGGGTTGCGCTGCTTCATCCGGAACGTGCACTGCGCCCAGCCGCTCGCGATCGCGATGAGCACCGTCGGCTGCGGCCCCAAGAGAAGGAGTGCAGTGAAATCGACGGCGTAGGACAGCGAGATGCAGGAACTTCCAACACCAACAGGCAGATCCACCTTCAGCGCGGAACTGATCACCGACAATGCCAGCAGGCCGGCAAACAAGCCGGGATGTGGAAACTGCAATGATGGGAGCAGTGAGACGACGATCGCCGCGCCGAGCGCGATCATCACGCCGACATACACGCGAGCAGCCACAGGAAGGTGCATCATCGATCACCTCCTCCATTCCGGCATCAAGCTAAGTTCGTCCTGCAGGCTCTTCCACACCGTCGCGTCGGAATCGCCGGTCACGACACCCCACGCGACGGCCGTACCGTCCGTCGTCCCGACGAGCGCGTTGCCCCACACGATGTTGTTGCCCCAGACGATGTTGTTGCCCCAGACGATGTTGTTGCCCCAGACGATGTTCTGGGACCAGGCTGGCTCGTTCGTATAGAGGATTGGTCCGAAACCGATCGTGTTGCCCCACACGATGTTGTCAGCCCACGAAAAGGTTTCTCCTTCGATCGTCGTCGACGGCGTTACACCGCTCGTCAGCCACCATGACAACACCGGCGCCGACGAGTCGATCTTCGATGCGAGAGCGACAGCACCGGCAGGGTTGACCGAGCCGGCGCCCTGCGTCAGCGCGTCGTACTCGGCCCCGAGGTCGTCGTGGACCTTCAACGCCGTGAACTGCAGGAGCGCTTTGGCTGCGTTCGGCGTGAGATGAGGCGCACTGGGAAAGGCGATGCGGTGTCCCTCGAGCACGAGCGCGAGCGTTCCGCTGACGACGCCTGCGGCCATGCTCGTCCCGCTCAGGCGCATGTACGTGTCTCCGACCCGAAGATCGGGATTGTTCAGATAAAGCGCACCGGACCGCGCGGCGGTGGAAACCATCCCGTGTCCCGGCGCAACAAGATCGGGCTTGGCCGTTCCGTCGTACCACGACGGCCCTCGCGAACTGTACGTCGTCACCCGATCGTCGCTCCGCACGGTCGTATCCACCGTCGTCTGCGCACCGACCGTGATCGCGGAGGGAGCATTCGCGGGCGAGGTGATCCCCGCGTAGCCGGGCTGCGACGTCTCCGGGTTCACCCCATGATTGCCGGCGGACGCGACGACGTGTATGCCCGCGCGCGCCGCGGCTTCAACGGCCTGGACGAGCGGATCGGTCGCGGCAGGCTCGTAGATGGGATGGCCGAGCGACAGGTTGATGATGTCGATGCCAAGCCGTGCCCTGTTCGCCGTGGCGTATTCAATCGCGCTGATGACGTCACTCGTGCTCCCCCGACCGTTGCCATCGAGCACCTTCAAGACGATCAGGCGGGCTTTGGGAGCGACGCCCCGGTAGCGCTTCTGATTGATGGTGCCTTGGGCAGCAATGAGGCCGGCGACATGCGTGCCGTGACCGTAGGCGTCCGTCGGGAGCGCGACGATGCCGCCGAGCGTGAAGTCCTGGAACGCGACGATGCGATCGTCGAACTCGGGTCCGGGCTCGAGGCCCGAGTCGATCACGGCCACGCCGATCCGATTGCCCGTAGGCGATTGCGTTGGCAGGCCCAACGTCGCCCGCAGCGTATAGGAGGTGGTCGTCGTCTGATCCGCGACAACGACCGCGTCGGTCGAGATCGACGCGACCGAGGCGAGCTCGGTCAATGCGCGGATCCGATTGACGTGCAGCGATGCTGCGACGGCTCCGATCCCGGCGTGCACGCCGCGGACGCTTTCGCCTTGCGCGCGCAACAGTGCCGCCAGGGCTGCGGGGTTCCCGTCCTGCACGCGGATGATGACGTTCTGAGGCGCTGTGTCCTTCCGCTGCACGCGCGCGGTCAGCGCGCTGTCGAGCTTCGGAAGTCGGTCGTCACGCTGTGCGCTCGCCGGCAGCGGCCAGCTGAGCCACGCGAAGAACAGAAGGAACGCGATGATTGGCCGGGAAAGCTTAGGGAGCATGCCCGACGCGCCTCGCAAACGGCGCACCGGACGAGCGTTCGAACGCTCCACGATTTTCGTGCCGCGCTAAGGTCGCTGCACAAAGAGGGTTATATCCGCAAGAACGATCACACTGCTGGGATGGCGCACTCCGGAACTGTGATTATCGATCACAATTACGTAAGCGATCTAACGCAATTGCAATTCGCCGAGCCCAACCATAACAGTCCTGCAAGCCGCAAATGTACCCGTACAGTCCAGCTCGAAATTGTCCGAGCGTGCTTGAGTATCGAGGTCCGCACGGGCGGCATAGCCCTCCTTTCGCAGCCGAGTGTAATGCTCCGTCGTCCTGACACATTTCACCTCTCGTTCGACGAAGGCACCACCGCCTAGGCTGGAACAGATTACCGCAGTGCCGCCGAACTTCGACACGAACCCGGTCATCGTGTCGGCCAGAATCGACGGGCAACGACGCGGCCGGCCGCTCCTGCGAACCTTCGTACAAACAAAAACGGCCGGTCGCAATGACCGGCCGTTCAGAGTCCCCAACGGCGTAGCTACGTCGCGACGCCGTGTCTTCCGTTAGCCTAACAACAGCCTAACGATTTCCGCCCGGTCACCCCCGATTTTGACCGACCATCACCGACCACGTCGATCAAGAATCGCCAATGGTTTCGTCAAAGTTGGTCGGGGCGAAAGGATTTGAACCTTCGACCCCTCGGTCCCGAACCGAGTGCTCTACCAGGCTGAGCCACGCCCCGACTGAACGTGAACCGCTATCTTACCTCACCCCCGCCTTGGTCGCGAAATCTTTCAGCGCCTCGACCGCGCCCAGGGCGTCGTGCGCCGTCAGGTCGGGCTGGAGCGGCGTCACCGACACATACCCGTCCCGCACGGCCTGAAAGTCCGACCGATCGTGCGGCTCCCAGTGGTTCTCCCCCTCCTCGATCCAGTAGTACGCCCGCCCCCGCGGGTCGATCCGCTCGTTCACAACGGTGACATGGTTCCGCTTCCCCTGCACGGTCACACGCACGCCCGCCGGCCGGCCGCCCGGCACATTGATATTGAGGAACGTCTGCGGCGGCACGCCCCGCTCGAGCACGGCCTCGGCCATGGAGGCGGCGCTCGCCGCCGCATACGAGAAGTCGTACGCCCCCTCGCTCCGTTCGAGCGAGACGGCAATGCTCGACACCCCCAGCAGCGATCCCTCGAAGGCGCCCGACACGGTCCCCGAATACGTCACGTCGTCCCCGAGGTTGTACCCCTTGTTGATGCCGGAGACGACGAGATCCGGGCGCGCCTTGTAGATCTGCGTGATCGCAATGTTCACGCAGTCCGTGGGCGTGCCGTCGACTTCGTAGACGCGATCCCTCAAACGCTCCATGCGCAGCGGCCGCCGCAGCGTCAACGCGTGCCCGATGGCGCTCGCTTCGATGTGCGGCGCCACAACCGTCACCTCACCAAGCGCCGCAAGCGCCGCAGCCAGGGCATGGATGCCTTCCGAATGCACCCCGTCGTCGTTCGTCACCAGTATTTTTTTCATCAAGGAGGAGGGTCAGTATACCAGTCCGTAAAACGTCCAAGGGGCTATCCGTGCTGTCGCCTCAGCAATGCGCGTTCAGTGTCGGGGCGCTGAAAGACAGCAAGCAGGAGCGACGCGATGACCGCGAGGGCGGCGCCGGTCAGGAATGCCGCGCGCGGAGACACCTGCGTCCAGATGAGGCCGAACAGCAGGCTCGCCGCCAAGCCGCCGACGCCGAGCGCGGCGTTATACACCCCGAATGCCGTTCCCCGCCGATTGGCAGGCGCCAGGTCCGCGACCCACGCCTTCTCGGCCCCCTCGGTGAGTCCGAAGTAGAGCCCATATACAAGGAACGCCGCGATCACCAGCGGCAGCGACTCGATGAACCCGAACGCCGCGTAGACGACCGCATAAACGAGCCATCCGAGGGCGATCACCCCGCGTCGACCGAACTGGTCCGACAGAGCACCGCCAACAAGCGACGAGGACGACTTGACGACGTGCAGCGCGGACCAGAGGAGCGGGATCCAGAACGTCGGCACGCCGAGGTCGCTCAGACGCAGCAACAGAAACGCGTCGCTCGCGTTGCCCAGCGAGAAGAGAAAGATCACCCCGATGGCTCTATAGAAAGGGCGGCCCAGCTTCTGTGCCGAACTGAGAAGTTGTGCCGGGCCAGGGCTCAACGGGGCGGCAAGGGGGTGCTGCACGTCCGGGGTCCGCGCAGCCGGTCCAGGATCGGGAATGCGGAGGATCAGGAGCATCACGACGATCCCGGGGATGATGGTCAGGGCGAAGAGCGTGCGGTAGTCGCCAGGATAGAAATAGAGAAACACGGACGCGATCAGCGGGCCGGTCACGGCGCCGGCGTGATCCATGGCGCGGTGGAACCCGAACACGCGCCCGCGCTCCGAAGCCGGAGCAAGCGTGGCCAGCATCGCATCGCGCGGCGCACCGCGAATGCCCTTGCCCACCCGGTCGGTGAAACGGATCGCGAGCACCTGAGGCCATGCGTGCGCGAGCGCGATGAGCGGACGGACGGCTGATGCGAGTCCGTATCCAAGAAACACGAGCTTCTTCGGTGAGCGCATCCGGTCCGACCACCAGCCGGAGAGGATCTTGAGTCCGCTGCTGGCCGCCTCGGCGGCCCCCTCGATCACGCCGAGCGACATCGCGCCGGCACCGAGCACCTGCGTCAGGAACAGGGGCAGCAGCGGATAAACCATCTCGCTGGCCATGTCGGTGAAGAAGCTCACCCAGCCAATCAGCCAGACGGGACGGGACAGACGGTTGGACAAAGTCAGGGTGTCAAGGGTGTCCGCCTCCGCCCGCGAGATTCGCACGCGGGCTGCGGCGAGACCTCGCCGGAGCCGCTTCGCGGCGAAGGCGGGCCAGGGTGCGGATCACTATATCGCTATAATCGAGCGGAGATCTCCCACCGGTGCCGCACCCATTCGATGCTGTTCTCGTGATCGCGTTCGGCGGCCCTCAGGGGCCGGCGGATGTGCGGCCCTTCCTGGCCAACGTGCTGCGCGGACGACGGGTGGCGCCGGAACGCGTGGAGGGAGTTGCCCATCACTACGAGCTGTTCGGCGGCGTGTCACCGCTGACGGAGCTCACCACCCGGCAGGCGTCCTTGCTGCGCGATCGGCTGCAGGAGATGGGGCTGCCGCTTCCGGTCTATCTCGGCATGCGGAACTGGCATCCCTACCTCGAGGACACGCTCGCGCAGATGTCCCGCGACGGCGTCCGGCGCGCGGTGGGGTTCATCGCCGCGGCGCAGCGGAGCTACTCGAGCTGCACGCAGTATCGCGAGAACGTCGACGGGGCACGGGCGCGCCTTGCCGAGCGCGGGCTGCGGGACGTCCAGGTGACCTACGTCGGCGACTGGCATGCACACCCGGGGTTCGTCGACGCCAACGCGGCGCATATCGCGGACGCGCGGCAACGGCTGCCGGCGGACGTCCGCGATCGCGCGCGCATCGTGTTCACGGCCCACAGCATTCCGGTGTCGATGGCCGACCGCTCGCTCTACCGGCGTCACCTCGAAGAATCCGCCGCGGCGATTGCCAGCCGTCTGAAGACGACGGACTTTGCACTGGTCTATCAGAGCCGCAGCGGCCGCCCCGAGGATCCGTGGCTCGGGCCGGATGTCTGCGAGTATCTGCGGGACGAGCACCAGAAGGGCCTCGCCGCTGCCGTGCTCTCCCCCGTCGGCTTTCTGTGCGATCACATCGAGGTGCTGTACGACCTCGACGTGGAGGCCGCGGAGGTGTGCCGGACGGTCGGACTGCCGATGGCACGGGCGAGCGCCGTGAACGAGCATCCCCGATTCGTGGACACGATGGCAGACGCGGTGGCAGGGACGCTCCGACGCTACGAATATGCTCTCCCCCTCCCGATCGTCGCGGCCGTGCCCTGACCTTCAATTCTTCCTCTCACAAAAGATCCCGCGCGTTTCCAGCGCACCCGTGCCAGAATCCACTCAGCAATTCCCGTTCTCCACCCGAGGTTTCATGCCTGCATTGCACGGCGCCTTGATCTGCGTACTTTCGATCCTGCTCGCCCCGCCACCGGCCGGTGCGCAGGAGCGTCAGCAAATCATCATCAGCGGCGAACCCGGCGATGGCCCGATGCCATTTCCCGGCATGGGCCCACGGCAGTTCAAGACCGGCACGGCGCGCATCCGGGGCCGCGTCGTCGCGGCCGACACCGGAGCCGGTCTGCGGCGGGTGCAGGTGCGGATTGCCGGTCCCGATGTCGCGCCCCGCATGTCGATGACGGATGCCGAGGGACGGTTCGAGTTCCGGGACCTGCCGGCCGGGCGCTTCAATGTCTCTTCGAACAAGTCCGGCTATGTCTCTGTTCAGTACGGTCAGACGCGTCCCTTCGAATCCGGTAAGCCGATCGAGCTGGCCGAGGGGCAGCTTTTGGACAAGGCCGACATCGCCATGCCGCGCGGCAGCGTCATTTCGGGACGCGTGCTGGACGAAGCCGGCGACCCCGTGACCGATGCCATGGTGAGCGCGATGCGCTCGGCGTGGGTGAACGGCCGGCGCCGGCTGCAGCCGGCCGGCCGGACGGGGATGACGAACGATCTCGGGCAGTTCCGCCTCTACGGCCTCCCGCCAGGCGACTACTTCGTGAGCGCCACGCTGCGCGACATGGCGGTGATGGAAATGAACTTTGCCGCCATGGGTCCGGGCGCGCCTCCCCAGGGGGCCCCACCCTCGTCGGGTTACGCGCCCACCTATTTCCCCGGGACCGCGAACGGCGCCGACGCGCAGAAGATCACCATCGCGTCCGGCCAGGATGCGCACAACACGGATTTCGCGCTCCTGCCGGTGCGTCTGTCGAGGATCACCGGAGTCGTCGTCAGCTCCGAAGGCAAGCCGGTTGAAGGCAGTATGGTGAATGCCATTCCACGCAGCGCCGACATGGCGTTCGGACCGATGATGGGCAGTTCCACGAGGAGCGGCCCGAGCGGCAGCTTCACGCTGAACGGCGTTGCGCCCGGCGACTATACGCTGCAGACCCGCTTGGTGCAGATGATGACCTCGGGCGGCGGCGACATGATGAGCTTCACGACGCGCGTCGGCGGCCCGGATGGCGAGTCGGAGACCGGTTCACTCCCGCTGACGGTGGGCGGCGAGGATATTTCGAATGTCGTGATCCTGACCTCGAAAGGGGCGACCGCGACGGGGCAGGTCACGTTCGAAGGGGGCACGAAGCCGGCAAGCCTCCCGACGCTCCGGATCACCGCCGTGCCGGTGGCCATGGATGGACCGATGATGGGTCCCGGCGGCAGCCCCGCGGCAGTCAGCCCCGATGGCAGCTTCACGCTTCGCGGGTTGTCGGGACTGCGCATCGTCCGGCCCATGCCGGTTCCGCCTGGCTGGATGCTCAAGGAGGTTCGCGTCAACGGCGCGGACGTGACGGACTCCGGCATCGAGTTCAAAGCGGGTGAGAGCGTCGCCGGGCTCGAGGTCGTGCTGACATCGAGGGTGACGCAGGTCGCAGGCATGGTGAAAACACCCTCGGGCGCGCCGGTCCAGGATTACACGGTAGTGGTGTTCTCAGAGGACCCGCAGCGCTGGACGCTGCCGAACAACCGGTACGTCGCCGGCGTGCGACCGGATCAGGATGGGCGATTCCAGGTCAGGAATCTCCCCGCGGGCCGCTACTACGCCGTTGCTGCCGAGTACCTCGCCCAGGGAGAGTGGGGCGACCCCGAGGTGCTCGATCGGCTGAAGGCGCGTGCGACCAGCTTCACGCTGAAGGACGGGGAAAGCAAGACACTCGATTTGACGATGCGCTGAATCAGAGCGCCTGGGCGCCAGAGTGCCAGGGTACGATCAGCTGCGGCCGGCAGGTTTGTCCATTCCCAGCAGCTGCGCGGTGTCGGTGTCGACGTCGAGGTCCTCGACGGGCCCCTGCTTTCGCGCGTAGTAGTAGCCCGTGCCGAAGATCAGGATGATGAGCGCAAAGGACAGCCAGCGGTTGATGTGGAAGTCCAGGAACCCAATCGCGTTCAGGTACTCGACGAGGAGCTTGATTGCGACCCACGCGATGATGATGAAGGCGGCGTCCACGAGCGCGGGATAGCGGCGCACGATCCGCAGCAGCTGCCCGATCACCAGGCGCATCGCGATGATCCCCAGGATCCCGCCCGTCATGATGACCCAGATCTTCGGGGACATCGCGACCGCGACGAGGATGGAATCGACGGCGAAG
>JALZOC010000319.1 GCA_030857365.1 Acidobacteriota bacterium | reverse complement strand
GCGCCCACGCCTCGCGGCGGGCCCGGGTGCGCTCCATGCCGCTGCGGAAGCACTCGAAGCACAGCGCGCCGCCGTGCGCATGCGTACAACGGGACATCACTGCTCCGCTCCCGGTGTCGGGTCCAGGGTGTCGAGCAAATCCAGCGCGCGGCGGGCGCTGATTTGCGCCCGGCGCCGGCGCGTCTCGAGAACTTTGTACTTGTCCGGCCCCCGCAGAGTTGCCCCGGAGCTGGCGAGCCGGAGCGGAGCGCCCGCCCCTGGATACGAGGTCGTGGTGCTTTCGCCAAAATCCAACGCCCTCGCAAGCGAACCATCGAACCGCGACATGTGCAGAACCTCCCTCGGGCCCGACAGGGGCCTCAGCTGCTCGGCGACGGGAAGGCTCCCCGTCGCCTGGCGTCAGTGTAGAAGCAGGGTGTGACAGGGGAGGTCACTACAGGTTCGGGGTTCCGGGTTCCGGGTTACGCCCCTGCTTGCGCTTTAGGCGGCAGGGCGCGCCAACGTTATATTGATGCGGCATGGTCAATCCGCTCAGGTGGCGCGGGCAGGTCTGACGATTCAGTATGCGCAACGCGGAAGTCATACGGCAATGGGCGATCCTGCGCGACCTCGAATCGTCGCGTCGCGTCACGATCGACGATCTCGCCGGCCGAACGGGGGTCTCGACCCGCACGATCCGCCGCGATCTCGAGGCGCTGCAATCGGCCGGTTTCCCCCTCTTCGACGAGGTGCACGACGGCAAGAAGTACTGGACGCTCGAGCAGCGCGCATTCCGGCGCCTCGACGACACGGGCTTCACGCTGGCCGAGATGACCGCCCTCTATTTCTCGCGCTCGCTCGTCGAGTGCCTGGCGGCGACCCCGTTCCAACGGGACGTCCGCAGCGCCTTCGACAAGCTCGCCGCGGCGCTCACCCCCGGCATGCGCCAGCTGCTCGACCGCCTGCCGCTCGTGATGCAGGCAAAGGCGGAGCCAGGGGGCCAGTCGAGCATGGACGATCCGGCGACGCCCGCCACCGCGTCGCGGCAGGCTGCCCCGAAAAGCGCGCGCGTCGCCCAGCTCCTCGACGCCACGCTGAACCATCGCCGCGTCACCATGCGCTATCACTCGTTTTCGAGCAATCGCGAGAAGGATTACGTGCTCGAGCCATACCGGCTGGTCTTCGCCCAGGGGGGCTTGTATGTGGTGGCGTTCGTCCCCGAATACAGACAGCTCAGGACCTTCGCGGTCGAACGGATCCTGTCGCTCTCGGTGACCGAGGAGCGTTTCGAGCCGATGGAGCTCCCCGAAGACGCCTTCGCGCACTCCCTCGGTGTCAACCAGGGCACGCCCGAACGCATCGTGATCGCGTTCGAACCGCGGATCGCCCGCTACGTCAGGGAGCGCACGTGGCACCCGTCGCAGCAGTCCACCGATGCGCCCGACGGCTCGCTCACGATGACGCTGAACGTCTGCAACGACTGGGCGCTCAGGAGCTGGATCCTGGGATTCGGCCCGCTCGCCCGCGTCATCGCCCCGCCGGAGCTCGCCTCGCAGATCCTGGACGAGATCAACCGGACACGGTCGCAGTACGTTCCGGGGCTCGATTTCGAGTTGCCGGCCGGCGAATGAAGCGCGTTACGCCGAAACCGTCAGTGTCCCGCTGTCAGTAATTCAGCCAGTAGGCCCACTTGATGAGGAAGACGTTGCGGGCGGGAGACGAGAACACTCCGCCGAAGTCGCGCGAGAAGCTGAAGGTGCCGCGATCGAGTGAACTCTCACGCCCCTGCTGCCAGACGGCGAACAGGGTCGACCCGGGCTTGTATTCCCACCGGAGCACGTTCGTGGTCCGGAACGACCGGAAATTGAAGTCGGGGTTCCCTGAGTAAGGGATGGGAGCGAAGCGGTCCGCGTATGCCGGGGCCCGGGCATCCGCCAGTGCCTTGAAGTTGGAATACTCACCCGCCGACACGAACGGTTCGGCGTAGATCTGGATCGACAGCGCAGGGGTGACGGTGTAGTTCACCCGCGTCTGGATGCCGACGGTTTTCTGCTGGATCCGTCCGAACACGTACCGGCCATCCGCTCCCTCGATCCACTGTGAGTCCTCGTAGTTGCGGCTGAAGCTCAAACCTGCGCTGAGCTTCAGAAAAGATGACGGCCGGTACGACAGAGACGGGCTCACGTCGGAATATGCCGAACCGTGGCCGTCACCGCCGACAAATGCGTTGACGCTTCCCGAAACGGCCGGCCGTTCGTCACTGCTCACGTACCCCCAGATCGACCGTTCGCCGTTGCGGTACATTCCCGGCCCGCCCCTGGTGCCCCGGTCATCGAATACCCGCCCGCCAAGGTTCGCCCCCATGCCGGTGCCCCAGTTGTTCCTGAACATCGCATGAGCGTTCACGTTGACTCCCGACCGGAGGCGGTCGCCGTCGAAGTTCCATCCGGCCCTGTGATTGAAGTTGTACCGGAAGCTCCGCAGGTACCTGGACGGAGTCTCGTGCCGTACCTGCACCCAGTTCATCATCGTCCGCTCGTCGGCACGGCGCATGAAGCCCAGATCGTTGATCTCGAATCCCGGACTCTTGATCCCGTAGCTGCTCATGAACCTGACGCGCTGACCTCCGTTCTTGGCGAACGTCACCGACCCGCCATACCCGTTCAATGCGGTTCGGGCAGGATCGTAGCGCAGCGCCGTGGAATCGGGCCGCTGCAGGCTGTGGACGGTGCTGCGCTGCACGGCGTCGATCGCCGCGGCGTCCCCTCGCACACGGCTCCCGGCCCAGTACCCCTGCACCGCGTACTTCGGACTGAGCCGCCAATCCCAATCCAGTCCGCCCGTGTACGCCTGGCCAGGCAGAAACCTCGTGGCGGTATCCAGGTTCCGGTTTGTCGACGTCATCATGAACCCGAGCGCCGACTGGTTCTTGAACTCGCGCTTCGCGCGGACCACGCTGTATCCCGTGAGCGGCTCGACGGCGTGGCGGGTCCACGCATTGCCGCTGGCGATGACCGCCCGTTCCTCGGACGTGACGGCGCTCAACGCGCCCACCGAAAACGCCCCGATGCGCCCCGTCAACTTCGCGGCGCCGAGAATGGTCGTCTGCCCGGGTGCTGTCGAGTACCCGCCGTCGGGCACATCGACGGTTCCACGCGGCGAGCGGCCGATGCGCCTCGAATAGAACAGCCCGACGCAGCCGCCGCCGCAGTCCATCTCGAAGACGCCGGAGCTTTCCACGAAAAAGGGGCGGCGCTCGGAAAAGAACGTCTCGAACCCCGAGAGATTCACGACGGCCGGATCGGCCTCCACCTGGCCGAAGTCAGGATTGATGGTGCCCGTGAGCGTGAGGCCGGGCTTCAGGGCGTACTTCACGTCGACGCCTGCGGAACCGGCCGGATCTCTCGGCGTCGAGAAGGGATTGCCGGCCTGTACCGGCTGCGTCGTCACGTCTCCGACCACGTAGGGAACGATCTCGAGGCGTTTCGGCGATCGGTTCAGGCTGAGTCCGGTCAGTCGGCCAAACGAAGACACGTACCCGTTCGCGCTCCTTGCCAGCAGAGGCCATGTCGAGGTTTCGTTCAGCCGGCCGACCTGTCGGATGACGGCAAAGCCGAAGGTGGCCGACTCAGCCGGCCGATAGCGGAGCTGCGAAAACGGAATACGAAACTCGGCGCGCCACCCCCGCTCACTTCGCGACACGGCCACGTCCCACACGGCGTCCCACCCCGAATCGTTGTTCGTATCGTTGTACCAGTAGCCGTCCAGCTTGACGCCCGCCGGATTGACCGCGAACTGGTACGCGGAGCGGCGGTCATGAAACGAGTCCACGATGATGCTGATCCAGTCGGAGGGGGATTCTTCGTCGCGGCGGGTCCGGATGCCGACAATCCGCTGCGGTTCAGGATCGAACGCCTGCACGGCGACGTAGAGTGCCGTCGTGTCGTAGGCGACCCGGGCTTCGGTCTGGAATGTGGCCGGCGCCCCTTCGTGCGGCTCCCGCTGCAGGAATCCGGTGATCGGGGGCGCAGCCTGCCAGGCCGCGTCGTTCAACTCCCCATCGACCCGGATCGCGGTCGCCACCGACCCTTGTCGACGACCCCGGAGGGTTGATCGGGACGGGCGTGGACGCGAGCGGCAAAAAGGCAGCATGCGACGACGATACAGCTGACAGTGCGCATGATTCGGCCCTTCACTGGAACGCTCGCTTAGACGAAGCACGGAGCCAGAGAGTTGGCGTCAGGGGTAGATACGGAAGGCAAGGGGTGGGCGTTCGCGGGCCGGGCAGGGCTCGCCGGGGCAGCGAAGACGCTCAACAGGCCGGCTGAGCTGGTGCTTCGCTCGCTACGCGTGGCTGACCGGCGCGGCGGGCGCGCCACGACAGCGTGACGGACACGTGGCAGGCTCGGCAGAGCAGGCGATAATTTTCGAGTCCGCACTCTCCCCCACCGTCGGCGACGGGGACGATGTGGTCCGCCTCCCAGCGTGGACGCGCCGCACGCCACGCCTTTCGCGCGGCTCGATCCGCGGCGGGAGGTTTAGACCGCGTCCACTCGCGGTGCGCCTTGAGCACATGCAGGCCGCAGAGCCG
>JALZOC010000318.1 GCA_030857365.1 Acidobacteriota bacterium | reverse complement strand
CGTCTGTCCAGCGCGATGATCCTGGAATCCGATCAGCTGCTGGCGCGCTCCGCGCGCCTGGCTCCTGCGGTGGCGCAGACTCGGTCGCCGGCGCGGAGCCGCGACCGGTGTTCGCTGGAGGCGAGGGCGCGGGGGAACCGGGCGCGCTCGATCGGCCTTCAGCCGGCACGCCCTCGCCGGGCTGTCCGAGCAGACTGCGATAGCCGACGGCTCCGCCGCCCGGGGGGAATCCCGGGCGGCTCGTGGCGGTGTCGTTCAGCGGGACGATGCGCGTCGCGCCTGCGGAGATGCCGCCGGGACAGCCGGCGCCCGGCGGCGGCAGCGCCGCCCCGAACTGCCGCTCCCAGACAACGTAGCCGAGATCGTTGTCCACGCCGTACACGGTGTTCGAGCTGCCTGTCACGAGCGACATCGGCACGAAGATCGTGACTCCGGTCGCCGTGACACCCTGGCCCAGTCCATGTACCCCGCGCGGTCGGTTCCCGAGCTTCACCGTCCACTGAAGCTCGAAGCCGGGCTTCGACAGCGCCGGCACGGCAATCCTGTCGTCGGTGCGTACCCATGACGTGCGCTGGGCATTGCCCTGCGCCGTCTGCCATTGCGAGCCGGTACGGCCGATCTGTGCGAAGGCGACGCTGGCCGCCAGAGCGGAAGCCAGCAGGACGATCATCGAATGCAGGCGCATCAGCCTCTCCGCTTACCGTGCAATGCCGAAGCAGTACAAAACGCCGTCGAAGGTGGCGACATAGGCGCGGCCGTTGACGACGGTCAGTCCGCTGAAGTGGTTCCAGGACTCGATCGTGGTGCCGCTCGACCACAGTTGCTTGCCGGTCTGCGCGTCGAGCGCATAGAGCGCGGCGCGCCGCGACATTGGAATGCGCCGCCCCGGGCCGGAGCTGAGTCCGCCGCCGTAGACCGGGCCGCCCGGCTCGTCCCACCCCTTGTCCGACACCGTCTGCGATGCGTCCTCGCCCGCCGCATGCACGAAGACGACGCCGTTCGCAATGACAGCTTCCTCCGCGAGATCCATGTCCCGCGAGAGCCAGGCCGGCGCGAGCTGCCAGCCACCCGCACGCGGCTGCAGCGTGAACGCGGCCACTCCACCGCCGGTGGGCCGCGCGTGCTCGATCGGTGCCTTGAACTCCCTGCTCACCGGTCCCCAGAACGGCGCCAGCACCCACCACGTTGCGTTCTGGTCCTGCCACGCACTGAGCGCGCCCCATATGCCTTTGGCATCGAATGCCCTCGCGTCGTTGCAGATGAGCGGCGTGGTGTGCATCGTCGTCCGGTGATCCTCGCCGCCGAGTCCGTCGCGATCGAGGAGCCACAGCCGGCACTCCTTGCTCGTGCCGACCAGGAACTTACGCCCGTGCGCGTCGAAGACAACCGGCGTCGTGTTCACGTCGAGATCGCGGCGCCACAGCCAGTTCGCGTTGGGCGCGCCAAAGAAATCGACGAGCTGCAGCTGCTTGCTCGCGTCGAGCTTCACGGCGACGATGGCGTTGCCCAGACGCTGGGTCGGCGGATCGAACTGCGCATCGCCGGTACCGAGAAACACCCTGCCCTCGGGATCGATGGCGGCGCCGCGCCGCCCCCAGAGACCGCCGCCGGCGGGAATGAAGGCACTGGCGCGGCGTGACCCGAGATCAAACGAGTAGAACGCGTTCATCACGCCGCCGCAGCCCTGCGCCGTCGCGGTATAGATCACGCCGTCGTGCAGGTTCAGCGCGTAAGGCTTGCCGCCGCCGGGGATGAATTTCTCTGGGGGCGCGACATCCTGGCCATCGGCCAGGTTCACCTGCCGCAGCCGCCCGTCCCACGACACGGCATAGATGGTGTACGTGCCCCGCGCTGTCTCCGCCAGCGTCGGCACGGCGGTCTGACCGCCCGGGCACAGCGTATCGTTCGTGCCTCCCGGATTGGCGAGGGTGCTGTCGAAGCGGCGGTGCCAGATCTGCTTGCCGCTCGTGACGTCGATCCCGAACAGATCGTCGGACACGCCGGCCACGACCGCGAGCTCGCGCGTGCCCTGCGCGGTGGTGACCCGTTCGGCCACGAGAGGCGCAAACAGGTTGTGCATTGCGCGGGGCGTGCTGTCGAGCGTCACCTTCCACAGGAGCCTTGTCTGCGCGACGTTCGACCTGGTGAACACCTTCTCGTCACGGACCCAGCCGGTGCGCGCGTTGTCCACGCCTTCGGTCAGAAAGTCGGACGCCAGCGCGGTCAGGCCCGCTCCCACCGAGAGCGCCGCCACCGTCGCAAGACACCACGTGGCCCGGCAGCTCGTGTGCATTGTACGGGCCATCTTAGGCCCCTGCCGGCGTTCCGACAAGGCCCCGGGTGAACGCTGTCAACGCGAACGCGATGTCAAAACATCCAGACACACACCGCCACCGCCGTGACGGCCGCCACAACGTCGCCGATGAGTGCGGCCGGAACCGCATGGCGTGTGCGGCGGACGCCTACCGCCCCGCAGTACACCGCGAGCACATAGAACGTCGTTTCCGACGACCCGTACATCGTGGCCGCCATCCGGGCGATGACCGAATCGGCCCCGTGCGTCTTGATCAGGTCTGTTGTGAGCGCCAGCGATCCGCTGCCCGTGAGCGACCGGAGGATGGCCAGCGGCAGGAGCTCCGCCGGGAAGCCCGTGGCCGTCATCACCGGCCGCAGCGCCGCACTGAGCAGATCCATGGCGCCGGACCCGCGGAACATCCCGATTGCCACGAGGATTCCCACCAGGAAGGGGATGATCCGCACCGCCACGCCGAATCCCTCCGTGGCCCCTTCGATAAAGACGTCATACACCTTCACCTTGCGGATGAGGCCGATGAGCGGAATCCCGACGAGCATGACCGGGATGGCCCAGAGCGAGACGGCCTCGAGCGCGGCCCGAATCACTGAGCCACCTCACGCCTGGCGTCCGACGAGGGGTAGACACGCTGCAGCAGTTTGGCGGCCGTGACCGCCGCGACGGTGCCGACGAACGTGGCGACGATTGACGGCGCGATGATCGCGGTGGGCTGCTGGGATCCCGCGGCCGCGAGCACTCCGATCATCGTGGCCGGGATCAGCTGCACGCCCGAGGTCGTCATCGCAAGGAAGGTGACCATGGCATTGGTCGCCGTATCCTTGTCGGGATTGAGCGCCTGCAGTTCTTCGATCGCCTTGATGCCGAGCGGCGTCGCCGCATTGTTCAAGCCCAGCATGTTGGCAGCCACGGCGACCACGATCGCGCCGGCGGCCGGGTGACCGGCTGGCACCTCGGGGAACAGCCGCCCGAGCAGCGGCCGCAGCGCGCGGCCGAGAAGCGTGACGAGCCCCGCCGCCTCGGCGACCCGCATGATCCCGAGCCACAGCGTCATGATCCCGACGAGCCCGATGGCGATCTGCACCGCGGTCGATGCCGATTCCATCGCTCCGCGCGTCACGCCGTCCACTGTGCCGTTGAACGCCGCGACGACGAATGCGGTCGCCATCAGCCCGAACCAGATGTAGTTGAGCATGGCGTGATGGTAGCGCATGGCGCGTACGCGGGGCGGGCCTCATCGCGGCCTCGTGCGCCACGGTGGCACCGGTGGTAGGATCCGCGCATGATGAAGTCGATCATCGCCTCACTGACGCTGGCAACGGTGTGCGCGGGGACCGCAGCCTCGTTCGCCGTCGGGGCGGCCGACCCTGGCGTGACGCTCGTACCGCGTGCTGCCGAACGCCGCGTGGACGTGCTCATCGACGGCCAGCCGTTCACGTCCTATCTCTATCCGGCCACCATTCACAAGCCGGTGCTGTTCCCCATCAGGAGCGCCGCGGGCGTACTCGTCACGCGCGGCTATCCGCTCGAGCCCCGGCCGGGTGAACGCGCCGACCATCCGCATCACGTGGGCCACTGGTTCAATCACGGCGATGTGAACGGCTTCGACTTCTGGGGGCACTCGGATGCGACCCCTCCCGCCGCCAAGCCGAAGATGGGCACCATCGTCCACAAGGCCATCGTGCACGTGGTCAGCGGGCGCGAGCGCGGTGAACTGACTGTTCGGGCGGACTGGAACGTGCCCGACGGATCGACGCTGTTGCGGGAACAGACGCGTTTCGTCTTCACCGGGGGGGCCGGCCGCCGTGCGATCGATCGCGTCACAGCCTGGACGGCGGCGGAGACGCCCGTGACGTTCAAGGACACCAAGGAGGGCGCCTTCGCGATCCGCGTCGCGCGAGCGCTCGATCATGTGTCCAGGCAGCCCGCGGTGCTCGTCGGTGCAGCGGACGGCAAGCCGGGCGCCCCGCGCGTGGACAACGAGGGCGTGACGGGGCAGTACATCGGCAGCGACGGCAAAACGGGCGACGACGTGTGGGGGACCCGGGGACCGTGGATGGGGCTGACAGGAGCTGTCGAGGGAAAGCCGGTTACCGTTGCGATCTTCGATCACCCGTCGAACCACGGCCACCCGACGTACTGGCATGCGCGCGGGTACGGTCTGTTCGCCGCAAACCCGCTCGGGCGCCAGGGTTACGATCCCACGCAGGAGCCCGCGTCGCTCACGCTGCAGCCCGGGCAGTCCGTCACGTTCCGCCACCG
>JALZOC010000317.1 GCA_030857365.1 Acidobacteriota bacterium | reverse complement strand
GGGCTGGACAACCTGCGCGCGCACAAGCTGCGCTCGCTGCTCACGATGCTCGGCATGATCTTCGGGGTCGCGGCGGTCGTGGCCATGCTGTCGATCGGCGCGGGGGCGCAGCAGGAAGTGATGGCCTTCATCGAGCAGCTCGGCGTCCGCAACCTCATCGTCGAGGCGCGCGAGGCTCCGGACCAACAGGCGCTGCAGAAGATCCGCAAGCTGTCGGCGGGGCTCAATTTTCAGGACCTCCGCGTCATCCAGGCGAACGTGGAAGGCATCGCCACGTCAACGGCACGGAAGCGCTTCACGCCGTCGAAGCTGCTGCCCCGTCCGCAGGGTGATCCGCCGATGGTCTACGGCGTGACCCCGTCGTATGCGGTCATCGCGAACCTGGCGCTCGTCTCCGGGCGGTTCTTCGACGACCGGGAGACGGCGGGCGCCGCTCCCGTGGCGGTGCTCGGGGAAGGGGCTGCAGCGTCGCTCTTTGGTGCGGACGACCCGATTGGCCGGTACCTCAAGGTCAACGAGCAGTGGTTTCAGGTCGTGGGCGTTGCCGGGCCGCAATTGACCGTGCAGGCCGACGTGGCGGGGCTGCCGGCGCAGGATCGGAACAACCTGATTTACGTGCCGCTGTATGCCGCCATTTTCCGACTCGAAGACGGGCAGTCGCGGCAGAAGGACGAGATCGACGGGATCTATCTGCAGATGCAGCACGGAGCGGATATTCCATCGGCGGCCGCGCTCCTTCGAGGGCTCCTCAATGTCTCGCACAGGGACGCCGGTGACTTCACGATCGTGTCACCAGCCGAGCTGCTCGCCGAACAGCGCAGAACCCAGCGCGTCTTCGAGATGGTGATGGTGGCGATCGCGTCGATTTCGCTGCTCGTCGGCGGCATCGGGATCATGAACATCATGCTCGCGAGCGTGATGGAGCGGACGCGCGAAATCGGCGTGCGCCGGGCGATCGGCGCCAAGCGGCGGGACGTCATCCGCCAGTTTTTGATTGAGACCACAATCATTTCGCTCGCCGGGGGCGTGCTGGGCGTCGTGGTCGGCGTACTGTTGTCCAGACTGATCGGGTACCTGGCCGGCTGGTCCACGATCGTCACCACCACCTCCATCGTCCTCGCCTTTTTCGTCTCCGTCACCATCGGGCTGGTGTTCGGGCTGTATCCGGCGATTCGCGCGGCCAGTCTCGACCCTGTCAAGGCCCTGCACTACGAGTAGCCGATGGCGCCCTCGCGCGTGGGCACGCCCGTTGCTTCTCGCGGCGCTGCCGGGGGAGCCCCGGTGCGCCCTTCTCGCGTCCGCCCGTCCGATCACTCGCGTCCACTGGGGAGAACGGAATATGGCCCGAACCGCGACGTACGCCGTCGTCCTTGGAATAGGACTGCTGTCCTCGACCGGCGGCATGCGCGCTGGCCAGTCCCCCTCAGCGTCGCAGGGCACGCCTGAGTCGCCGCGCTTCCGGGTTGGCGTGGACGCGGTCCGTATCGACGCGGTCGTCACGGACCAGGAGGGCCGGACGGTTCCGGATCTGACCGCCGCCGACTTCGAGGTGCGGCAGAACGGCAAGCTGCAGAAGGTCACCTTCGCGCAGTTCATGCCGGTGCTGAGCGGCCCCCCGGCCCCGGCGGCGGAGCCGTCCACCCCGGCTCCTGGCAGCGAGGCGATGCCCGCAGCCACGTCGCCACTCGTGAGGCCGGATCAGATCCAGCGAACGCTCGCAATCGTCGTGGATGATCTCGGCCTCTCATTTGAGAGCTTCCACGGGATGCAGCGGGCCTTACATACGTTCGTCGACAGGGAACTCAGCCCGTCCGATCTTGTGGCCGTCGTGCGCACGGGCGGTGCTGGGGGCGGCTTGCAGCCCTTCACGACCGACCGGCGCGTTCTGCACTCGGTGATTGACAGCCTGCGCTGGAACGGGCAGTCGCGCAACGGCGTGGAGCCGTTCGAGGCCTTGAACAGCTGGACGACGTTCGACACTCGAGGCTCGTCGCTCGGCGATCCGACCGACTTCACCAGGATAAATACGCTGCGGGGCTCAATTTCTGCTTCAGGAACTCTCGGAGCGCTGCATCTCGTGGTTCGCGGGGCGCGCGAACTCCCCGGACGAAAGGCGATCATTTTCGTCAGCGAGGGCTTTCAGTTTCTCGACAAGACGGATATGCGCATCCCTGATTCTCGCGTGAGGGCGGCGCTCGACCGCGTCACCGATCAGGCACTGCGCGCGGGGATCGTCATTTATTCGATGGATGCACGCGGGCTCCAGACCGGCGGCTTTCTTGCCTCGGACAACCTGAAGACGAACCCGGAAGGACAGGCGCTCGAAACAACGGTGCGCTCCAGGGCCGGGGACCGAAGCGAGTTCCTGCGCGATACGCAGGAGGGCCTGGCTTACCTCGCCGAGCAGACCGGCGGCTTTGCCGTGCTGAACACCAACGACCTCGCGCGAGGCCTCGGCCGGATCACGGACGATGTGCGCGACTACTACGTGATCGGGTATACCCCGTCGGAGGGCACATTCGCGAAGCCCGGACAGAAGCCTTCGCTGCACAAGATTTCGATCAAGGTCACCCGGCCCGGGCTGCGCGTGAAGACGCGGAAGGAATTTCTCGGGATCAGCGATCCCCCCTACAACCCTGGCCCGACCACGCCGGCGCAGCAGCTCGTGCATGCGGCCATCTCGCCGTTTGCTGCCACTGCGATTGCGCTGCGCGCGACGGCACTGCCCGGCTATGACCCTGAAAAAGGCCTGTTCGTTCGAGCGCTCCTGCACATCGATGCCGCGCCGCTGACGTTCGTGGAGAGCGAGGGGGGCCGCCAGACCGCGTCGGTCGATGTGCTTGGGATGGTCTTCGACCCGGACGGCACCGAAGTGGCCCGCCTCTCCACCGGCTTCTCGATGGGGTTGACCAGCGAGGGAGCGGCCGCGGCGGCAGGCGACGGTCTGGCGTACATGCTGCGCATTCCGATCCCGCGTGCCGGCGCGTGCCAGGTGCGGTTTGCCGTTCGCGATCAGCGCTCCGGTGCGCTCGGTTCCGCGGGAGAATTCGTGGAGTTGCGTGACATTCCGGGAGGCGCGTTCGCGCTGTCGGGGATTGTGCTCCGGCGTGAGGACGACAAGGGGGGCTCCTCGTTGACGGGCGGAGACGACATCAGGCTGACGCCCGCGCAGGCGCTCGGCGTGTACGCACCCGGCACCCGCCTCTCGTACGCGTACGAAATCTACAACGCCGCGGCGTCGATCGAGGCGGCCACGAGCGTGTGGCGCGGCACGGAAAAGGTGCTGGCGGCAGCCCCCGACACCCTGGCGCCGCCCCCCGATGGCGCGCGCCGGTTCGTGGCTGCCGGGGGGATGAAGCTGGGCGAGAGCCTCGCGCCTGGCAGCTATGTGCTGCAGATTGCCGCAACGACCGCGGATCCGCGGCGTAAGGGAAGAACCAGCCAGGCGGTGCAGCGCATCGCTTTCGAAGTCCGGTGACGTCGCGGTAAGCCCCACCTCTGCGCTGGAAGCGTTCTTGCTGGGTGCCGTGAGGTGATCTGTTCAGTCACGTTTCAATGTGTCGGCGGCATCGCGCTCGCCGCGATACTGAGCGCATGTGGTGGCGCTGACGCCGACAGGCCGCCATCGCCCAGGCCGCGAATCGAAATTCCTGCGGGGGCGCAGACGTTCAAGGTCGCCACCTGGAACATCCGTTCGGGGATGGGGATCCGTGGGTTCAGCACGACCTCCTGGAGCCACGAAACGCTCAACTGCACCGACCGATCGCAGCCGATGAACGCGTGGGGCATGGGCCTTCCGCAGGCTCAACTCGAGCGCATCAAATCCGATCCGACCATCATTGCTCTGGCCCTCCAGGAGGCGTGGAATTGCGGTGCGCCGCAGAACGTCAACGAGGTGCTGGGGTTCAAGACGGCCAGCCGTGCCCGGAACGGGACCGCGCTTCTCGCGCGGCACGGGGTCTCCGGTCCCGTCACGTACCATGAGATCGATGCGAGAGCCAACCAATGGCTCATTGGCGGTGATGTCTGCCTCGAGGCGGGATGCGCGAACACCATGCCCATCTACTCGGTGCACTTCGCAGATACGACGGAGGATGGCGTGCCCATCCAGGCACAGCGCGTCCTGGAATTCCTGGCGCGGCGCGGCGGGGCACGCATCTTCATGGGCGATCTCAACGTGCACAAGACGGACACGTGGAATCCGAAGGTGCGGTGCACCGCGCGCGACAAGCCCGGGGCCCTGCGAACGATTGGCATGATCGAAGGCGCCGGATACACCGATGCCTGGAAGGCCACGCAGAACTCGGAAGGATGGACCGGCATGGCCAGCCGGCGCCGGTGCGGGTCGCCGGCCGGCAATCTGTACAAGCGCATCGACTACGTGTACTCCAGCGGACTGCAGACCGTGTCGACGGATCGGTTCGGGCGCGCGGCGCCAGGCGGCGACGCCCCGTCGGATCACGTCGGGCTCATCGCCGAACTTCTGATAGTGCCGGCGGGGGCCGCGCCCGGGGAGCCGGCTCCGTAGACCGCACGCCGCTCACCGATCTGCTGGCGCCACATCGCGTAGTACAGACC
>JALZOC010000316.1 GCA_030857365.1 Acidobacteriota bacterium | reverse complement strand
CGCCTGCCCCCCGGTATAGAACACTTCGACCCCCATCCGCGCGGGGCCGATCTCCTGGAGCACGTCGAATGTTGCAGAGTGCCGCGGGTTCAGCGGCACTTCGCGGCGGCCCGCCGCGTCGGGATTGGGCTCGGTTGACCACAGGTACATGTGCGTCAGGATCACGTCGAGCTCGTCCCGGTGGTATCGCGCGATGAACTCAGTTCCCCGAGTGCGGGTCAGGCCGTCCGCGTTACGAATCGCGATCGGGAGATCCGCGCGTCCGGTCTGCCGCACCGCCAGCGCGCCTCGAATCCGCGAATGGAACAAGGTGCCCGTGATCTCCAACGGCGTCCGGGCCCACGTCACATCCGCGGAGAGGCTGTCGGCGCGCTCCGCCTGCAGATCGCCAAGCGCCGCGACGGGGCTGAGCCCCGTGGCCTCGGTTTCGTCCGTGAACGGCGTCGGCGCGAAGTGGCCGCGTCCTCCGGAGACGCGGACCGTCCACGGCCCGGCGGGCCGGAAGAGTGCCGAGAGCCGCGGGCTCACGAACGTGCCGAACTCGCTGTGGCGATCCACCCGCGCACTCGCGGCAAGCGTCAGCCGGGTCCACGGCGTCAGCTCGTCCTGCACGAAGACACCCGGCACAGTGTGCGTGTAGCCGAACCGGGGCACGTCGCGCGCCGCATAGCCGTCGCGTTGCAGGGCGGCCCCGACGACCCACGTATGCCGCCCGGACGTCCCGGTCGCGGAGAGCTCGCCGAACATCGTGTGGTGGTCATCGGCTTCGACGACCGGGCCGAAGGTGTGGGTATGATCCTGCGCAGTGGCGCTTCCGCGAGCCGCGAGCACCACGCCTCGAGCGGTCGTCGTCCGCGCCACCACGCCGGCATCGAAGCGGGTCGTGCCGAGGTTTTCGTCATAGGGCTGCCCGTCGGGCGCGGGACGGCCCGGCATGGTGCCGCCGCGCCGGCTTTCGGCCATGGCGCCGACTGCGACGAGCACCGACTTTCCCCGCCCGTCGTCCCAGAAGAGCCGCGGCCTGACCGCGACGCGCCGGTACGACGACAGGTCGGTCCAGCCGTCCTGATCCAGATCGGAGCGCTGCTGGAAATGACCGCCGCCGACGAACGTATAACCCCAGCGGCCGCCGAGGGGCGCCGCGAGCCAGCTGACGACGTCCGTGCCCGCGTGGGTCGTCTGGTTGACGAGCAGCTCCGCCTCGTGTCCCTCCTGCGGCGGCCGCCGGGAGACGAGGTTGATCACGCCGCCGATCGCCGACATGCCGTACAGCGCGGACGCGGCGCCCTTGATGATCTCGACCTGGCGCAGGTCCATCGGCGCAATCTGCAGCAAGCCGATTGAGCCGGTCTGCCCACCGTACAGCGGCAATCCGTCCGCCAGAATCTGCGTGTAGCGCCCGCGCAGCCCCTGAATGCGGACGCTCGCTCCTCCAAGCGAAGGGGAGGTCGTCTGCACCCGCAGCCCGTTCGTCTCGTTCAGGAGCATCGAGACGTCGCCTGGCGCCATCATGATCTTCTCCTGCACTTCCTCGCCGGGCACGACCTCGACACGCATCGGCTGATCCTCGACGCGCTTGTTGGTTCTGGTCGCGGTGACGGTGACTTCCTCCTCGAATGCCCTCTGACGCTCGAGGGTGATGAGCAGGCGCCGCTCCGGACCGGGCGCCATCGTCAGTGAGAGGGTGGCTGGCGCGAACCCTTCCTTGACGACGGTCACCGTGACGGGGCCTGCGGGGATCGTCGCCGTCGCGACTCCGTCGGGTCCCGTCACGAGAGACATGGCGCCGATGGCGACTCGCGCTTCTGGAATCGGACCTGCATCGCCGCGGACTTCGACAACGAGGACAGTCTCGGACGTCTGCGCGGCGGCGGCGGCAACCTGCAGGGCGAAGGCGCACCCGAGCAACGCGCGGTGCAGGATCCTGAGAAACATCAGTCCACTATAGACCGCCTCGCGGCGATGGATTCCCTGCGGTCCGGCTGTGACGACGTCGCAAGGGGCTTCAGCCCCGCGGAGCAGTGAAGTCCCTACGGTCCGGCTGTGACGATCTGAATCCCGTTGACCGGGGCCCGCAGCGTGGCATTACCGCCCGAGACGGGTCTTGCGGTGAGCGTGAACTCGCTTCCGGTGATGGTGAACTTCACGTAGTTGCCGCTCGAGTCGGTGGCCTGGATGAACGTCGACGAGAAGTTCGTATTCGCGGCATCGGTCAGGGTGATTGTCTCTGTCGTGATCCCGGGTCCGCTGATGGTGTACGCAGCCGTCCTGGCGTACACGTGGTTCCCCCCGTCGGCGTAGACGTAAACGTCGTACGTGTGTGCCGGGAGCCCGGACACCCTGACGGTGGTCGTCGTGGTGCTGCTCGTGTCCAGGTAGCCGCGCATCATGCGGGCGTTCCCCGCCGCGTCCGTGATGGGGGTCGCCCAGATACCGTTCGCCGCCCACGTGATCGTCGCGCCCGTCGCCCCGCCGGTCTCGTCGAGGAGTCCAAGTGGTGTCGCACGAGCTGCGCCGGTCGCATTGTTCCAGCGCGGCCGGGCGACAACGCCCGCGGTCTCGGCGCCGCCCATGGCGGCCGTGCTGCTCCCGACGAAGTTCACGCCAATCGCGCCGGTGCTCACGGGAACGATCTGCACGCCGTTCACGGGCGCGCGGCGTGTCCCCGACGCGGGCTCGGCTGGCGTCGCCCTGAGGGTGAATCCGGCAGCCGTAATCGTGAACTTCACGTAATTGCCGGCCGAATTGGTGGCGCGTATGAAGGCGGACGAAAAATCAACGTTGGCCGCGTCGGTCAGTGTGACGCTTGTCGTCGTGATGCCCGGGCCGCTGATGCTATACACGGCGCTCCGCGCGTAGCTGCGGTTGGCGCCGTCCGCATAGACGTACACATCGTAGGTGCGCGGCGACAGCCCGCCCACCGTGATCGTGGTCGTCGACGTGTTGGTGGTGTCCAGATAGCCCCTCATCATCCGCCGATTCCCAGCCGCGTCGGTAATGGGCGTCACCCAGGTCCCCGCCGCCGTCCAGGCGACCGTCGCGCCCGTGGCCGCGCCGGTCTCGTCAAGAAGCGACAACGGCGTCGACCGCGACGCGCCGGCCGCGTTGTTCCATTGCGGCTTCGCGACAACCCCGGCGCTCTCGGATGCCGTCATGCTCGTCGAGCTGCTTCCGACGAAATTGATTCCGATGGCGCGCACTAGCCCAGAGGCCCTTCGCACCGTCACCGTGACCGGAGCCGCCGACCGGACCCGCGTCCCGCTCGTGCCGGTCACCGTCACCTGGAAGCTGCCCTCGGCGGCATCAGCCGGGATGGTCACGGTCATGGTCGAGGAGCCTGCGCCGGTCACCGTCTGCGGGTTGAACGACACAGTCGTGCCGGTGCGCTGGCCGGCTGCGGTCAGCGTCACGGGTCCGGCGAATCCACCCTGCGCGGCGACGTCGACCGAGAATGTTCCGCTGCCGCCCGGTGCAATGACGCCGCTGGCGGGGGTGACGCTCACGCGGAAATCCGCGAGCAACGGGCCGTAGACCGCCACCCCGCCGTTGTGGTTGGGGAGGTAGACCCTGCCATTCGCCACGACCGGCGGGACGAACTTCATCAGCGTTCCCGCCCGATCGCGGGTCGCGTTCTGCTCGCTCGACCAGATCTCCGCCAGCGTGTCGGCGTTGAACGCCCGCAGGATGCCGGCCGCAAGCCCGTGCTTCGCGTCCCGGCTCGTCGGCAGCGAGGCCCAGATGATGCCGCTGTTGGCGGTAGATCCGTTCGCCGAGACCGTGAGCGATCCGCCTGGATGCCCCGGGGACATCACCATGCCCTGCGCATAGGGAGGCGTGGCGAGTCGGCCATTGCCCAGCCGGTACGACTTGAGCACGTCGTCTTCCGACCAGTTGTAGACGAGGGGACCCACACTCGGGGAATTCCAGAACACGGCGCCACCCATCACGTGCCCGCCGCTCACGGCAATCTTCTGCACGATCTGCGTGTCGTTGCCGACCTTGCGTCCGAGGTTGGCGGCGTTGAGGAGGTACAGCACCCCCTCCTTGCCGCCGCCGAGCAGGAGATTGGTCCCGGGCAACAGGGTGAAACCCGATCCGCTCAAATCGTCGTCTTCAAAGGTGAGCTGCGCCTCATTGCCTGGAGTGAAATAGTCGACGAGCGACAGTCCCGCCCGGCTCACGCTGAACTTCAATAGCGAGTTGCCGAAATTGCGCGTGCCGTCGAACGGCCCGTTTCCTGTTGCGAAGTACACGTGACCCGTCGCGTCGACCGTCGGTGCGCGCCCACCCTGCCAGATGCCGCCGTTGTACCCGTCGGGAGTGACAGCAAAGCGGCTCACCGTCGCCAGCGTGCTCGCATCGAATCCCATGATCCAGCCATGGGACGGAATGACATCCTCATGCGACGCCCACGAGACGAGCACCACGCCGTTGACCAGGGCAAGTCCGGCGCGCTGCACGTGCACTTTGGGATCGAACGTGATCTCGGGACCGTTTGGACCGGGAGTTGAATCCATCGCCGTGCCCGGAACGGAGCCGGTGATGCTGACGGGACTGCCCGGGCGCTCCGCACCGGTCGT
>JALZOC010000315.1 GCA_030857365.1 Acidobacteriota bacterium | reverse complement strand
AGATGCCCGACGCCGGATCGAACGGCGCCTGCTCGGGGCATTCCACATGGACGGGGTCTGTTGCCTCATGCGCGGCCTTCCGGTGGTTGGCGAGCAGGACGTTGTAGGCGATGCCGAACAGGTAGGAGCGAAATGAGCCGCGCTGCGCGTAGCGACCGGCGCCTTCCAAGACCGCGACGAACGTGTCCTGTGCCAGTTCCTCGGCCAGATCAGCTCTTCTCGTCCGCCGGCGGAAGAACCGCCAGACCGGTTCGCGATAGCGCTCGAACAGCGTTTCGAACGCGGTCCGTGACCCTTGCCGAACCTCCTCGATCAGGTGCTCGTCGCTCTTCACATATGCCGCCCGTTACCCGGGTAGTGTCCTGACCGGTCGAAAAGTTCCACCGAGTTCGCTGAAATAGCGGATACACGAACAAACGGAATGCCCGCGATCTTCAATCGGTGCTGCCCAAACGGCTCCATTCCACCGTGATGGCCACGCATAATGATCCACATTGCGCAGTAAGCGAAGCAGATTCCATCGCTTGATGAGCGCTTGGGACCGGTGGATCGGGCCGTGTGCGAGGTTGCTGAATCCGCGTCTGTTGTGCCTGCGCGCCGGCCCGGAGCCATTCGGGGCACCGAGCCGGCGCGGCGAGTCACTTACAGAACGGGCAGGGGCAGCAGCCGGACGCCGCGACGTTCGTTGCCGCCACAGCCGTCGTGGTGAACAGACCGAGCATCAGCACCGCCAGTCCCAGCAATCTTCTCTTCATGTCGTTTGCCCTCCGATGGCGCGGCGGGACATCCGCCGGACCGACGTTCAGTGTAGAAGTTCAAGGAACCTTGAAGGTCAAGTGATAATCGTCCTTGACCTTCAGGTCGGGTTGAAGGTGTCTCATGAAACGGATGGCCGGACTGCTGATCGGGGATGTAGCGAAGCGCACGGGTGTGCCCGCGCCGACGATCCGCTATTACGAAGAAATCGGCCTGTTGGCGTCGCCGGCACGATCCGGTGGCGGCTACCGTAATTACACCGACGGCACGATCGAAGAATTGCTGTTCATCCGAAAGGCACAGGCACTCGGGTTTTCGCTCGGGGAGATCGGCGAGATTCTGCAACTGTCCCGATCCGGCACAGCGCCGTGCGCGCACGTGCTGACGCTGGCGCATCAGCATCTGGTCGCCGTCGATGAACGCATCCGGCAACTGCGCGCGTTCCGGCGACAGCTCGCGACCGATCTCGCGAAGTGGGACAAACAGAAGACTGCCGCGACGTGCAGAGGGCTGTGTCAGTTCATCACGGACGCGGAAGCCCCGACGGACGAGGTGACGCTGCATTTGAATCCGCGCACGGAGAACCGACGCCGGGGGAAGCCACGCCGATGATCCGGATGGCAACAGGCGTCGTGGCGAGCGGCGCGGTCGGGACTGTCGCCGGATTTCTGACGCGCCCGTGCTGCGTCGGGCCGGCCGCATTGTCGGTCTTGGGCGTCAGTAGCGTCGGGCTGGCCGACATGTACGTCGGCGCATCGCGGCGTGTTCGTCGGTGTCGGCGCGGTGATGCTCATCGCCACGCCGGCCGGCGGTTCGATTACTGTCTGCGGCCGCCGTGTTCGCGGGTGCAGGTTGTTGACGCCAGGAGGGCGAATGTTGGTGACCCGGCCGGGACTCGAACCCGGGACCCTGTGATTAAAAGTCACATGCTCTGCCAACTGAGCTACCGAGTCACATCTGGCGGCGGCGCGCCTTCGGGCAATGCGGGTGACGGCCCGTGAAGGATGGAGCGATTTTACACCGGCGCGCGCCGCCCAGCACGTGTCGTGCTACAGAAGCGCGAGCCACTTCTAAATGATCTTCTGCCCCAGAGCAGACGACGCAAGCTCCGCCCCGAGGATGGCGGTCGTGTTTCGATCATCCAGGATCGGGTTCACCTCGACGAGGTCGAGCGCGCGGAGCAGGCCCGAGTCCGCCACGATCTCCATCAGCATGTGCGCCTCACGGTAGTCGAGCCCCCCCTTGACCGGCGTGCCGACGCCAGGCGCGATGGAGGGATCGCAGACATCGAGGTCAAAGGACATGTGAACGCCGGCCGTGCCGGCCCCCGCGATCGCCAGCGCCTGCTCCGTCACGGAGGCGATGCCGCCGCGGTCGATGTCCTTCATCGTGAAGACGTGCACCCGCGAGGTGCGCACGATCTCTTTCTCGCGCTCGTCGAGATTGCGGATCCCGATGAGGACGGTGTGCTCGGGCAGGACCTTCGGTGAGAAGCCACCCAGCCGTGAAAGCTCGGCCGGTTCGGGCCCAAGGAGGGCCGCGAGCGGCATGCCGTGCACGTTCCCGCTCCCGGAGCTCGCGGGGGTGTTCATGTCGCCGTGCGCATCGACCCAGATCAGCCCGAGCGGCTTCTGTTCGCGACGGACGAAATCGGCGGTCGCGGCCACCGATCCTGCCGCGAGACTGTGGTCCCCTCCCAGCACGAGCGGGAAACCCCCCTTGACGAGCGCCGCGAGCGACGTCTTGTACAACTTCTCGCACACGCGCACGATCTCGCGCATGTATTTCTTCGTGGGATCGCCGGACGCTTTCGTCTCCGGAATCGGCGCCACCAGGTCCCCGTCGTCCACGACCGGCACACCCAGCGTGGCAAGCCGTTCACCCAGCCCGGCAATCCGGAAGGCGGATGGGCCCATATCCACCCCGCGGCGGTTGCCGCCAAGATCGAGGGATACGCCGATGATGTGAACGGGGCGCACAGGGGCTGAAACTGTACCACACGCACCCGGCGGAGCTGTTTGACGGCCTCGGTAAGCTTCGGATACTCTAGGGTTTGCGGCGGCCAGCTGG
This sequence comes from Acidobacteriota bacterium, assembly GCA_030857365.1. Classification (GTDB taxonomy): domain Bacteria; phylum Acidobacteriota; class Vicinamibacteria; order Vicinamibacterales; family 2-12-FULL-66-21; genus JALZOC01. Next base: position 1,759 of record JALZOC010000315.1, on the reverse strand, counting down.
GCCTTTCCGTCTAAGGAGCGCGTGATGAAGCGGTTCGACGTTGGGGCCCGGGTCGTAGAGCCGACCTATGGTCTGGGATCGGTGATTGCCGTGGAAGACGCGTACACGCGCGTCCAGTTCGACGAGCACGGCGTCAAGAAATTCCTGACCAGCATGTCGCGGCTCGAGCCGAGCGACGAGCCTGTGCCGGCGGGGCTCCGCGGCACGAAAGTGCGCAAGAAGCGCGCGCCCAAGAAGACCGCCGCGGCTGCCGCGGCTCCCGCCGAAGAGTAGCGGCGGCCGCGCCGCTTACCGCTTGTAGGATACCGACATTCCCTCACCCGACGGCGACACGATCGTCGTCCAGAAGGCGGTCTGCGTATGGATCGCGTCGAGGAAGTCTCCCATTTCGCTGCGCTTGTTCACGACATTGTGCGCAAGGAAAAGCCCCCGCTTGTCGAGTCTGGGCGAGACGAGGTCGAGAAACCGCTTGTAGTCTTTCTTCCACGCGTCGAGGAAGACGAAGTCGAACGTCCCGGCGATTTTTGGAATCTGCTGGAAGGCGTCCCCCGTCACCACCTGGACGATGTCGGCGAGCCCCGCGCGGCGGATGTTCTCGGTGAGCTCCTTCGCGCGGACTGCGTCGTACTCGATCGTGACCAGCCGCCCTCCCGTGTCCCGGAGTCCCAGCCCCATCCAGATCGCGCTGTAGCCGCTCGCGCCACCGATCTCGAGCGCCCGCTTCGCGCCGCTCGTCGCCACCATGACGCGCAGGAACCGCCCGTCCTCCTCCGACACGGCCAGCATGCCCTTGTCTTTGGATTTGATTTCGGCGAGCAGCTTCAGCACCTCCGGCGCCTGCGCCCGCGCCGGAACGACAGACGCTCCGACGAGCGCCACAACGACGACGAGGAGCCGCACCATCGTCCGAATCATCTTTGCCCTCTCCACCTGAACCCTGAACCGCGAGAGTCAAATCTTAACGCACTGCGCAGCCCTTGCCGCCGCGGCTCGTCCGTCCGCAACAGAGTCGGGGATGCCGACGGCGCGGAAACCGCTTCCCGCGACGAAGAGTCCGCCGTGCGCCGCCAGCCGCGCCTCGATCGCGGCGACACGTTCGATCTGTCCGACGTTATGCTGGGCTCCCGCACGCCGCCACCGCGTGACGCGCGACAGCGAAGGTGGACCGTCGATACCGAGGACGAGCGAGAGATCGCGGACGACGGTGGCCACCATCTCGGAATCGGGCAGATCGACCGCACCCGGATCGTGAGAGCCGCCGAGGAACGCGCGCAGCAGCACGGACCCCGCGGGGGCGCGCCCCGCCCACTTCGACGACACCCATGTGCACGCCGTGATCCGGAGCGTGTTGTAGCGCCGCGCGACGACGAAGCCGCTTCCCTGGAGCGGGTGCCGGACTGCGGCGCGGGGCCATGAGAGCGCGACGCTTGCCGTGGAGACATACGGAATCTCCGCACAGCGATCCGCGGCGGCGCTGTCGATCGGCCGGAGCAGGGGGGCCGCCGCATGGGCGGGCGTCGCGAGGATCACGGCGTCCGCGTCCGCGGCGCCATCGGCGGTCCGGACCTGCCATGCCGAGTCCATCCCCCCGCTCGGCGCAATCTCCAGCGCCGGCGAGCCGTAGCGGATCGAGCCGGGCGGCAGGTGTCTTTCGAGCGCCTCGACGAGCTCGCCCATCCCGCCGGCAAGCGATCTGAAAAGCCCGGCCGGTGCCCGCTCGGACGGATCCCTGCGGAACGTCCGCAGGATGCTGCCGGTC
>JALZOC010000314.1 GCA_030857365.1 Acidobacteriota bacterium | reverse complement strand
CTGCTGATCGATGCCGTCGAAGGGGCCACCGATCAGGACGCGACGATTGCCGGGGAGGCCGAAAAGGCCGGCTGCGGCATCATCGTGGCGGCGAACAAGTGGGACCTGATGAAGGGGCGAGGCACCGACTTCTCGAAGGGCTTCGACGACAAGATGCGGCAGCAGATGAAGTTCCTCGAGTACGCCCCGATCCTGCATATCTCGGCGACGACGGGGGAGCGGACGCTGAAGGTGCTGGAGACCATCGACAAGGTGGCGGCGGCGCGGTCGAAGCGGATCCCGACCGGCGAGCTGAACCGTTTCATCCAGACCGTGACCGCGACGCATCCGCCGGCGAGCCCGGGGCGGAGACAGGTGCGGATCCTGTATGCGACGCAGAAGGGGACCGCGCCGCCGACCTTCGTGCTGTTCACGAACGTCGCGACGGAATTTCACTTTTCTTATGAACGGTATCTGGTGAACCGGCTGCGGGAGACGTTCGACCTCGTGGGCACGCCCATCCGGCTGCAGGTGCGCCGGCGTGAGCGGGCGTGAGCGGCGTGAGCGATAGACGGGCGGTGCCGGTTCGTCTTCGTTGCCTCCGGGACGGCGCGCATATATACTGGCGCTCGCGCCCCCTGATGCCCGGTGTGATAACCGTAGAGATCCCGAACCGGTCGCTCTTCCGGCAGCCTGAGGTGTGTGAGATTGCCCAGGTGCAGCCGTATGTACTGCGCTCCTGGGAGGCGGAGTTCCCGGACCTTGGCGTCGCGAAGACCGAGGGGGGTCCGCGGGTGTATCGGCGGGCGGACGTCGAGTTCGTGCTGCGGATCAAGCACCTGCTCTTCGTCGAGGGGCTGACGCTGGCGGGTGCGCGCCGGAAGCTGGTGGGGGAGCGTCCGCCGACCGCGGCCGCGGCGGCGGCCGACGCGGCGGGGCTGGACGACCTGAGCACGCTGCTCGGCAGCGACGCGCGCGAGCGGATCCTGCAGGTGAAGCGCGGCCTGAGCGAGCTGGCGATGATCCTGGCGAAGGATCCGCGGCAGGGGTCGACCGTCGCGGACAATCTGTTCGAGCTGGCGGCGCCGAAAGCGCCGAAGCGTCCCGCCGCGAGGAAGAAGAAATAGTACGCAGCGCGGAGCTCAGCTCCGCGGATGGATTTCGGGATGTGGCGCAGCCTGGTAGCGCACCTGACTGGGGGTCAGGGGGTCGCTGGTTCGAATCCAGTCATCCCGACCATTTTCAAGCCCGTATTTGCGGGCTTTTTCTTTGTCAAGCGGACTCAATGTTGACGCCAAGGCGCGAAAAGGGAGCAGAAAGGGAGCAGAAAGGGAGCGGCGAAGCTGGGTTCCGGCCCGGCGGCCAGCAGTAGCGACGAATCCACTCGGCACGGCGCGGTCACAATCGTTGGAGGTCTTGAAATGGGAGCACCGCTCTTGACGATTGTCCTCCTCGCGGCTCTCGGCGCAGGTGGTGCCGCTCCTCAATCGCCGGCAACGGCGTTCAAGGGCCGACCCGCCATGAAGTGAGCGAAGGCGGCGTCGAACGGATCGCCGAGCTGCTCACTCGCGAGCGAGCCAGCAACCTTGGATGCGTAATCAGCGAGATCGGGGGCTGGTCGGCATCGTGAACATCCGGACCTGTCGGCGTGCGTTCGACCGGCTTGCCGTCGTCCACGAAGAGCGTCCCGATCTGGCGGTCGAGCATCCCAATGTCCTGAAGCAGCGTGCTCTTCGCCTCCGTTGCCAGGATCGCGATGCGCGCCCACTTCGAGCCATCCGGCTTGCCGTCGTCGAGCGCATGCTTCGTCGCGAGCCGCGCCAGCATTTCGTACTCGCGCCAGCGCCGTGCTGACTTCGAGCCGCGCATCGAAGCTGCGCTGAGTCGGTTCCCGATCGTCAGACGCGGTCGTCGACTCCGGTGACTCCGGACTTTCGCGCGCAGTGGGCGCAGCAGTACATCGTGCCGTTGGCCTCGACGCCGTGCCCGATGATCGTGCACTGGCAGTGCGCGCACCGCGGTGCGAGCGCGTGAATCGCGCACTCGAAACTGTCGAAGGTCTGCGACTGTCCCGACATCGTCACCTGAAACGCCTTGTCATAATCGTTGCCGCAGACGCTGCACTTCGCCATTGTCGTCCTCCACTTCAGGGTCGGCGCCGATCGTCAGACGAGCCCCAGACGATCGCGGGCGTACAGGATGCACCGTTCGACCATCTGCATTTCGAGCGTCAGTCGCCCGTCCGGGGTCAACCCCGTGATGCGCGGGAGGGGCATTCGCGGCTTGTTGGCACGCACCTGCGACAGCGTGCGCGCCAGATGGACGCCATTGAGGTCGTCGAACGTCGACCAGTACTTGTCCGTCAGACACGGGATTTCCAGCGGATCCCTGGTGATCATTTCCAGGGAGAAGCGCACGGCGGGTCTCGCCCTCCGGATCGTCGCGACCACGCGCTGCATGTCGAGGAAACCATCGCCGAGCGGAACTTCGGACAGGAGAAAGCCGTTCTCGTATTCCGCCACCGCTGTGTCCTTCAGATGGACGGTGACCGTATAGGGCGCCAGGGCCTCGATTGTCTCCATCGGGTCGTCCAGCAGCGACAGGTTGTTATTGGTGTCCAGAGTGACGCCCAGGTACTCGCTGCTGTACTGCTGCAGCAGCCGGACCATCGGCTCGGTCCGCCAGTCTTTGTGATTCTCGATGCCGAGGGGCATCCGGTGCTTCTCGACGATGGGCAATGCGGTCGCGATCTGCTTGTGGAATACGGCGACAGCCGCCTTCCATGCGGCGAGCGTATCGAACATCTCATAGCGTCTGCCGAGCAGGCAGACGACGCGCAAACTGCCGGCGCCCGCTTCCTTGGCAACTCGCACGGCATGCTCGAAGACCGCAGAGGATTCCCCGTCGCGCGGCAGGAAGGTCTGGATCTCGAGATACATGTCGAGCTCCTCCTTCATCCGGCGCGTCCTCCTGGCCCAGTCGAAGTCAATGCTGGTCATGCCGCCCTGCGCGCCGGCTGCCCCGAGCTTCGCCGCCAGCTCCATGAGGCGATCCACCTCGAGAATGCGGTGGGGGGAGCTGAATCGGATCGACTGGAATGAATCGGAGGCCAGGCCCATCGTGGTCCGCCTGACGACGTTCGCGGTCGCGGCGCCGGCGGTCATCAGCGGAGCCACTGCCAGAGAGGCGAGGAACTCTCGTCGCGTCACGATTCAAGACCTCCTGCTCGCGGTCCAGCGGAACACAGGCATCCTTGTGTATTCCTGCCTCGTAGTCAAACCACGTGTCAGGCGAGTGTGATATGACCTCGGATCGGAGCCCCGGGCAGAGTTCATGAACTGCTTCGCCAGCGCCTTGCTGCTCAGCATCGCCCTCGCGCCGGTCTTCGGTTGGAGGTGCAGGAGCATAGACGTCAGGCAATCCGCTGGGTGAGTTGCCTCGCACCAATGTCGTCGGTGTCGCAGCGCGGCGATCGCAAGCTGCTGCTGCGGGTACCAGACAAAGTAGGTGTCGATGCCGTGATCGCCTCCGCCGTGGCCGACGAACGTCGCCCCGCGATGTTCGCCGATCTCGAATCCCAGCCCCCAGGGCGCACCCTCCGCGCTCGTGACGGCAGGCTTCTTCCAGCGAGAGCCGGCCGCGCTCGACCAGGAGCATGATGCTCATCGCCGTGAACTGCTTGGAAATCGACGCGGCTTCGAAGACAGATGTCGGCGCAATCGGAACGCTGAGCTCGAGGTGGCCATGCCATAACCACGTTCGTAGGCGAGTTGTCCGTTCCTGCTGATGGCGACGCTGCATCCCGGCGAACCCGGTTTGTTCCGCGTCGCGAAGAGCTGATCGACCTTTTCAGTTGCCACGTTCGACATCGGCCGATTGGAACAGCCCATGAGCGCAGGGTCGCCGTCATGGCCCCCGATAACACGGCAGGCCTGATTGCAAGCGGCGTGGGCATCGTTGTGGCCTTCATGTGAGGATATCAAGCCGCACTTCGCATCCGGGCAGCTTACCGAGCGAGTAAAACGCGTACGTCAAACCGAAAGCGCTTTTCTCGTTCAGCGCGCGAAAACGGCCCATTGGGCCGCCTGCCGTAGTCGCCCGCGCAGGCACGACAGTTGCCATCACGCCCTGGCGATCCGGAGTGGCACTCTCCTTTACAGGGCAGAGTGCCACCGATGTCCCCGTAGGCACCCTTGGACTATCCTGCGTAGAGATGGGAAAGATGGCAACGGTATTGAGCGCGGTGGCGGTGGTCCTTTTGTCCACCGGCCCGTATGCACAGGACGCGTCCCGCACGACGAGCTCCTCCAGAACGATGGCGGACGGCAAACAGTGGACGACACAGAATCTGAACGTCAACGCTGCCCCGTCCTACTGCTACGAGGATGCGGAGCTGAGATGCCGCCAGTATGGCCGCTTGTACACGTGGGAGTCGGCGCGGCGAGGATGTCAATCATTGGGAGATGGATGGCGCCTGCCGACCGACGACGAATGGCGGCAACTGGCGAAGCACTACGGTGGCGTTGGGAACGATTCGCCTGACAAGGGTAAAGCGGCGTATACGGCACTCCTGAGCGGAGGGACGTCAGGCTTCAATGCCGTGCTGGGTGG
>JALZOC010000313.1 GCA_030857365.1 Acidobacteriota bacterium | reverse complement strand
TGCTGATAGAGCGCGAAAATCGACTGGTCGAAGGTCTGCATCCCGTACTGCGACGTGCCGGATGCGATCGCGCCGTGAATCTGCGCGGTGCGGTCCTTGTCGATGATGCAGTCGCGGATGAAGCCGGTCGTGATCATCACCTCGACGGCTGGAATCCGGCCGGCGAGGTCAGCCCGCGGAAGGAGCCGCTGGGCGACGGCCCCCTTCAGCACGCTCGCGAGCTGAATCCTCACCTGCCGCTGCTGGTGCGGAGGAAAGACGGCGACGATGCGGTTCACCGTCTCGGTCGCGTCCATCGTATGCAGCGTCGAGAAGACGAGGTGGCCGGTTTCGGCGGCGAGCAGCGCAGTCTCGACGGTTTCGTGGTCCCGCATCTCGCCGACGAGAATCACGTCCGGATCCTGGCGCAGGGCGCTCCGCAGCGCCCGGGCGAAGGAGGGGGTGTCGACGGACACCTCGCGCTGGTTCACGATCGAGTGATGGTCGCGGTGCAGGTACTCGATCGGGTCTTCGACCGTCATGATGTGTGCGGCCCGGGTGGTGTTGATGTAGTCGATCATCGCGGCGAGCGTCGTGCTCTTGCCGCTGCCCGTCGTCCCGGTGACGAGCACCAGCCCGCGCTCCTCGGACGCGATGCGCTTGAGGACGGGGGGGAGACCGAGCTCGTCAATCGTCTTGATCCGGACCGGAATGACCCGCAGGACGAGACCGACGGTCCCGCGCTGCTGGAACACGTTGACGCGGAAGCGCCCCAGCCCAGGCACGCTGTAGGCGAGATCGACTTCCTGCGCCGTCCGAAATTTGTCGCGCTGCTCCTCGCTGCAGAGGAGATTCGCCATCGCCTCCGTGTCGGGGCGGTCGAGCCGCTTCTCCTCGGAACAGACGACGAGCGTCCCGCTGACGCGCATCATCGGGTAGCTGCCGACCTTCAGGTGCAGGTCGGAGGCGCCGCTCGTCACGGCGGTGTGCAGGAGATCGTTGATATCCATAGGGGAACAGATGAGCACGTGCCACGTGCTACTTGTCGCGTGCTACGTGCTACGCGTCGCCGGTTGCCTTGCGCCGCCCGCGGCGGTGGACTGCCGCGGCTCTCCGGGATACACGTACGTGAGCCAGCCGTGGCGGTCCGGGGTCTTGCCGTTGATCACGTCGAAGAACGCGGTCTGGAGCGCCTCGGTCACGGGACCGCGCCGGCCGTTGCCGATGCTGATCTTGTCGACGGTCCGGATCGGGGTCACCTCGGCGGCGGTGCCGACGAAGAACGCCTCGTCGCAGATGTAGAGCATCTCGCGGGGCAGCGCTTCCTCGCGGACGGTGAAGCCCGCGTCGCGGGCGAGCGTGATCACCGAGTCGCGGGTGATCCCCGGCAGAATGGACGACGTGAGGGAGGGGGTGAGGATCACGTTGTCGCGCACGAGAAACAGGTTCTGCCCGCTGCCTTCGCTGAGCAGCCCATTGACGTCGAGCGCGATCCCCTCGCTGTACCCTTCAGTGATCGCCTCCATCTTGATGAGCTGTGAGTTGGCGTAGTTCGCCGAGCTCTTCGCAAGCGTGGGAAACGTATTCGGCGCGGCGCGGTTCCAGGAGCTCACGCATGCGTCGACGCCATTTTCGAGGCCGCCCTGCCCCAGGTACGCACCCCACTCCCAACAGAGGATCGCCGTCTCGACGGGACAGGGAAACGGATTCACGCCAAGCTCGTTGTAGCCGCGGTAGACGAGCGGGCGGATGTAGCACGCCTTGAAGTCGTTGGCGCGGATGGTTTCGAGCACGGCGTCGGTCAGCGTGGACTGGTCCTGCGTGTCCATCCGGTAGATCTTGCAGGAGTCGATCAGGCGGCGCATGTGCGCGTCGAGCCGAAAGCACGCCGAGCCGCGTGGCGTGCTGTAGCACCGGGCGCCTTCGAACACGCCGCTGCCGTAGTGGATAACGTGCGACGCGATATGAATTTTCGCGTCCGCCCACTCGACGAGCGATCCGTTCATCCAGATTTTGCCGGTGCCGGTAAAGGCCATACACCCTCTGTTCGCTGACAGCTTCGCTACTGAACAGCTTAACATACGGGTCACTGTCCCTCGCCGCAGAAGGGGCACTTGTCCGCCCGGGACGCGAGCGGCTTGCGGCACTGCCAGCAGAACCGCGCGGCCGGCGCTTCCCTGGCCCGTAGCCGCGTCTGGATCCCGTGCGCGTCGTCCTTGACGCTTCGGCCGCCGCCGGCTTCGGCCTTGGCGACGTGCCCCGCGGGTGTGCGCCTCGGCTGTGCCGCGGCCCGCGCGGCCATGAGATCGGCGAGGAGCTCGGGCGCGCGCTGATACCGGGCGGTGACGACCGGCGCCATGGCCCGCATGATGATGTCGCTGAGCCTGCGCGGGATGAGGGGATTGCGGAGACGCGGCGGCGTGACCAGCTCACCCGACATGAGCTTGTCGAGGTCGGCCGGCGCCGGCGCGTCGTAGGGCAGCTCACCGGTGAGCATCTGGTACATCGTCACCCCCAGCGAGTAGATGTCCGACGCGAACACCGCCTTGCCGTGAAACTGCTCGGGGGCCATGTAGGGGGGGCTCCCGATGACCGTCGTCCCGTGTGCCGCAATCTCGAGAAACCGCGACGTGCCGAAGTCGGCAACCTTGACCATGTCGTTCTCGGTGACGAGCACGTTGGCCGGCCGCAGGTCCCGATGGATCACTCCCTGCGTATGCGCGTGGTCCACGCCGTTGCAGATCTGACAGGTGAAGTCGAGGGCGCGGTTCACGTCGAGCGCGCCGTGCGTCTCGATGATGTGCTCGAGCGTTTCTCCCTGCACGTACTCCATCACGATGAAGAAGACGTTCTCCTGCTTCTCCGCGGTCGTGATGGCGACGATGTTGGGGTGGCTGACGCTTGCGAGGAGCCGCGGCTCCCGCAGCAGTTCGCCGAAGTCGAGTCCCTGGCGGTGCGGGACCTTGATGGCGACTTTCTTGTCGATCCAGGTGTCCTGCGCGAGGTAAACGGTACCGAATCCGCCGCTGCCGAGCGTCGCGACGATCCGGTACTTGCCGAGCGTCTGGCCTTTGAACAGCACGCGGAAGATGGCTGATGCGGGTTCTTGTGCGACCTGAATCCGAGGGGAGTATAGCAGGCTGCGATGCTTCGCTGTCCTTTTCACCGCTCGACTTTGCAGGTGTGAGATAACTGCCCATGCTCCCGCGCTTTTACGCGCCCGATCTCCAGGCTGACGCGCCACTGGCGGCGCTGCCGGAGGATGAAGCCCGCCACCTGACGCGCGTGCTGCGGCTGGCGCCCGGAGACGAGATCGCCATCTTCGACGGGCGTGGTCATGAGTTCCGTGCCCGCGTCGCCGCCGCGGCGCGCGACAAGGTACAGGTCGAACTGCTCGAGCCGCTCGTCCCGGTCCGTGAAGCCCGCGTGCCGCTGACGCTTGTGCAGGCCGTGCTCAAGGGGGACGGGATGGACACCGTCGTGCGCGACAGCACCATGATGGGCGTTACCGCGATTGACCCCATCGTCACGGCGCGCACCATAGGGCCGCTGCACGCGATCGAGAGCGGTCGGGCTGTCGAGCGCTGGTCGAGAGTGGCGGTGTCCTCGGCGAAGCAGTGCCGCCGCGCGACGGTTCCCGCGGTCGGCGGCGTCCGATCGCTCGAGGAGTGGCTGGCGCTCCGGGGGGCTGGCCTTCGTCTGATCCTGGTGGAGCCATCTGCCTCGTCGGGGACGGAGCAGTCGCTGCACTTGCTGGAAGCCCATGCGCCGGCGGCGCTGTCGCTCATCGTGGGGCCCGAAGGGGGGTGGACGGCAGAGGAGCGTCAGCTGGCCGAAGCCGGAGGCTGCATCCCCGTCACCCTCGGCGCGCTCACCCTGCGCGCGGACGCCACGGCGGTCGCGGCGATCGCGATGGCGCGATTTGCGATGAACGATCTGTAGCGTGTAGCACTACGGCCCCGATCAATGAGCTGCGGTCACCCGGGTCACGGCGAGAGGGTCGCCGCTGCCCACTCGCCCTCTCGGCGGCTCTCCGACAACGACATGCCAAGTGCGCCTACCACGTCGTCCATCTCCTCGGGACTGAAGCCGCTGACAATCAGCACTCCGGCGGGCGCGAGCATGCGACGGAGTGTTGGGGCATGACGTTGCAGCACGGCCGGTGTCAGGTTGGCGAGGACGATCTCCGCCACGTACCCGGCCGCGGCCCCCAATTCCCCCTCGACCACTTCGATCCGACGAGCCGGATTCTTGCCCTTGCCTGTCAACGACTTACCGTAAAGATGAGTGTCCCCATTCAAGGGGGCGGCGTTCAGGGCGATGTTCTCGCGGGCGTTCTGGAGCGCATCGGGGTCGTTGTCCATGGCGATGACGCTGGACGCGCCGAGCATCGCCGCGGCGATCGCCAGGACCCCGGACCCGGTCCCCACATCTATCACCCGCACGCCACCGAGCGGCAGGGTCTGCAGCAGCTCGAGACAGAGCCGCGTCGTCGCATGATGCCCCGTCCCGAAGCCCATGGAGGGTTCGATGACAATGACGATTCCGGGATTGGGGATCGGGGATTGGGGATCAGGGATTGGGGATTGGGGATCAGGGATTGGGGATTGGGGATCAGGCA
>JALZOC010000022.1 GCA_030857365.1 Acidobacteriota bacterium | reverse complement strand
CGGAGGTCGCGCCCGATCCCGACTACGAGCCGTGGGGGGGCAGACCGTCGCCGCGCGCCGCCTCGCGGGCGCCGAAGATCCGCGACAGCTCGTAGGGCGGGGCCACGTCGAGCTGGTCGTAGCGGCACGCCGCCGGCGGCGTGTCCGGCCGCCAGCGCCGGAAGATCGTGGCGTGCCGGAAGCGATCGCCCTGGAGGTGGTCGTAGGTCACCTCGCAGACACGCTCGATGCGCAGCGGCTCCCAGGAGAGGTCCTTGCCGGCGCTCCAGCGGCTCTGCCCGCCCGGCATCCGTGTGCTGCCTCCGTCGGCGCCGGCCCAGTCCCGCCAGGGATGCGCGTCCATCGCGCCTTCACGAAGGGGCGCCAGCTCGATCGCCAGCGCCTTGCGTCGCGCCATGGTGAACGAGGAGGTGACCCCGACGTGATGAAGCCGACCCCGCTCGTCGTAGAGACCGAGCAGCAGCGAACCGACACGTTCGTCTTTTCCCGCCTTGTGCCAGCGGAAGCCGGCGACGACGCAATCGGCCGTTCGCGCGTGCTTGACCTTGATCATCGCGCGCTTGCCCGGCTCGTACGCGCCATCGGCAGGTTTGACGATGACGCCGTCGAGGCCGGCCCCCTCGAACCGTGACAGCCATTCGGACGCCAGAGCCGGATCGCGCGTCATCGGCGTCAGGTAAATGGGCGGCGCGGCACCGTCGAGCAGGCGCTCGAGCTGCGCCCGGCGCTCGTGCAGAGGAACGGCCCGAAGATCCCTGCCCTGCGCTGCGAGGGCGTCGAAGGCGACGAACGCCGACGGCGTTTCCTTCGCAAGCTTCGCGACGCGTGAGGCTGCCGGATGGAGCCGCATCTGGAGCGCGTCGAAGTCGAGGCCGCGTGGGGTGGCGATCACGATCTCGCCGTCCAGTACGCACTCGTCGGGCAGTCCGGCGAGCAGCGCGTCGTGCAGCTCGGGGAAGTAGCGGGCCAGGGGACGCAGGTCGCGGCTCTGGATGAAGAGGTCCGATCCGCCGCGAAACACAATCGCGCGGAAGCCGTCCCATTTCGGCTCGTAGAGGAACGCATCGCCCGCCGGGATGGCGTCGGCAGCCTTTGCAAGCATCGGCTCGATGGGGGGCGTCAGCGGGAACACGGCGGGAGTGTACCACCGCGCCCGTTCCGGACGGCCGCAAGGGCACCTGCCTGCCGATGCTGCTGCAGACATTAGAGTCGCCACAATGCACGGATCCGACATTTTTGTGTGTCGACTCGCGTCGACAGAGTCTCGGACGAACGAAATCGCGGTGCGAAAACACGCGCGCCCGGCGGCGTGGAGCGTCTTTATTGTCGCTGGCGTTCCTCTTGCAGCCGCGTCCTGCACATTCCGATCGACTCGAGAGAACCATTCATCCGCGCGTGCGCGTGTTGCCAATGAGGAGAAGTGAAGTGATGAGACGGGTCCTGATGCTCGGCCTGCTGTTCGGCGTCGCACTGTTCACACCAGTCATGGCGGAGGCGGCCATCGATCCGGAAACGAAAGTCGCACTCGACACCGTCTGGGTGCTCGTGGCGGCGTTCCTCGTGTTCTTCATGAATGCGGGTTTCGCCCTCGTGGAAAGCGGCCTCTGCCGCGCGAAGAATGCCGTCAACATCCTCGCGAAGAACTTCATCGTGTTCGGCGCGTCCTCGGTGGCGTTCTGGGCCATCGGCTTCGCCCTGATGTTCGGCGACGGCAGCGACTACGTCGGCACGTCCGGCTGGGCGCTCCACGGGGCCGACAACAGCCCCGCGACGGGAGAGGCGTATCAGGGCGTGTTCTCGGCGCTCAGCTGGACGGGCGTGCCGCTGTTCGCCAAGTTTTTCTTCCAGCTGGTGTTCGCCGGGACCGCCGCGACGATCGTGAGCGGGGCGGTCGCCGAGAGGATCAAGTTTGTGTCGTTCGTCCTGTTCTCCTTCATTCTTGTCGCTTTGATCTATCCCATCGGAGGCCACTGGGCCTGGGGCGGCGGATGGTTGTCGAAGATGGGCTTCGGCGACTTTGCCGGATCGACGGTCGTGCACAGCATCGGCGGATGGGCTGCCCTGGCGGGTGTCATTGTCCTCGGCCCGCGCCTCGGCAAGTACCTGCCGGACGGCACGGTCAAGCCGATCCTCGCCCACAACATGACGAGCGCGACGCTCGGCGCGCTGATTCTCTGGCTCGGGTGGTTCGGGTTCAACCCTGGAAGCACGATGGCGGCCGATCCCGCGGCGATTTCGCTCATCGCCCTGAACACCAACATGGCGGCGGCGGCGGGATGTCTCACCGCGACGGCTGCGGCCTGGCTGCTGCTCGGGAAGCCTGATCTGAGCATGATCCTCAACGGAACGCTCGCCGGACTCGTCGCCATCACCGCCGCCTGCAATGTCGTCACGCCTGGCAGTTCGCTCGTCATCGGCGGGGTGGCCGGCGTGCTGGTCGTCTACGCGGTGCTGTTCTTCGACCGCGTCAAGCTCGACGATCCGGTGGGTGCGCTCAGCGTGCATCTGGTAAACGGGGTTTTCGGCACGCTGTGCGTGGGGCTCTTCGCCACCGAAGGAGGGCTGTTCATGGGCGGCGGGTTCGCCAAGACGCTCACGCAGATGATCGGCATCGGCGCCATCGGCGCCATGACGTTCGCCCTCAGCCTCGGCGCCTGGATGCTGCTCAAAGTGACCATGGGCATCCGCGTGTCGGCCGAAGAGGAGATCGAAGGGCTCGATGTCGGCGAGCACGGCATGGAAGCGTACTCGGGACTCGTGGAGCAGAAGATGAGCACGGGCGTCATCTAGCGTCCCTTGAGGGTTGCGGACGTGACCGGGTTGGGGGCGGGCCCTAACCCGGTCATTTGCTTGACTTCCCCCAAGGAAGTCCCTACACTGGCCCCGTTTTCGAGCTCAGCGTGCGATTGGCAGAAGATCGCCAGCCGCCGCGGTTGTCAGGCAGGTCGTCGGCGTCTCCCAGCTTTCGCGGGCCGCCTCCGCCCGCACCCCAACCCACGCTCAGCTTGCGAGGCCCTCGAGATGATCTCGCGGGCGCCGTTCATCGGAGGACACGGGTATGCCGACCGGGACTATCGCTCGCCTTCTGATCGATAAGGGGTTCGGGTTCATCCGCGACGAAGGCGGAATCGAGCACTTCTTTCACCGCAGCTCGGTGCGTGGCGCCGTGTTCGAGCTGCTGCGCGAAGGACAGCGAGTGGAGTTCACGCAGGAGGACTCCGGCAAGGGCCCGCGCGCCGGCGAAGTGCGTCTCCTCGAAGGCTGATTCCCCCATTCCCGCCGGCAGGCGGGCCCTCCCCGCCTGCCGAACTCTCCCCACCTGGCGGATCACGTCGCACGAACCCACGATCAGCGGTCGCTGAATCCTCCGGACTCGGCGCATGCTCGAACGCGTGGCTGCCGTGATCCTCGCCAGTGTGGCGGTCCTTCGGATGGGAAGAGTAAGGTCACCGGCTCGCGGTGGATCGCCGGGGTGGGATAGCATCGCAGGTGGAAGCGAACGGGGCCCGGTGGCCCTCCCGGTCTTCAAAACCGGTCGCTGCCCGCGTTTCGCGGGCGGGCTGGGTTCGACTCCCAGGCGCTTCCGCCAGCCTTCGCGCCCGTGTGAGGCCTGGGCGCTTCGGCCGGCAGGCCAGCAGCTTCCAGCTTCCAGCTTCCAGCTTCCAGCTTCCAGCTTCCAGCTTCCAGCTTCCAGCTTCCAGCTTCCAGCTTCCGGCCTCCAGCCCCTCAGGGGCGCGCTACTCCAGCAGCGCCAGGAACGCTCCCGTATCGCTCAGGTCCTCGAACACGATGCGGGCGCCGCAGGCGCGGAGCTGTCCGGAAGTGAAGCCGCCCGTCGCCACGCCGACAGGCGTCGCCCCCGCGGCCCGGGCGCACGCGACGTCGTGCGGCGTGTCGCCCACGACGAGGATGTCTTCCGGTGCGAGCTCGGCAAGTCCGCAGCGCCGCGCGCGGTCGAGGGCAAACGGCACGAGATCGTTTCGATCGGCAGCGTCGTCGCCGTAGGCGCCACAGCGAAAGTAGCGCCACAGATCGAAGTGCTCGAGCTTGATCCGGGCGCCCGCCTCGAAGTTCCCCGTGAGCAATCCGAGCAGCACGTCCTCCCGTTGCTGGAGCGCGTCGAGCAGTTCACGCACGCCCGGCATCACCGCCTTCAGACCACCCCTAGGACCCAGCGCTTCGAATGACTGCGGGCTTCCGGGCCGCTCGATCTCCTCCCGCAGACACGCGATGTGGCGCGCGCGCAGCTCCTCGAACAACGCATCGTCGAGCGACCGGCCGGTGCGGGCCACGACGTCGGCGATGATGATGCGGTCGGTCCGCCCTGCGACAGCGATCCCGTCGAGGGCGGCGGCGTGGCCCACGAGCGGCTCGCAGGCGCGGTTCAGCGCCCGTATGCCGGCGCCGCCGGTGAGCACGAGTGTGCCGTCTATGTCGAAGAGGATGAGTTTTCGCAACGTCGCTGTCTCTTTGCCGCCGCATCGGGGCCGCAGTACAATGGCCGGCAGGAGGCTTCCGCTAATGACACTGTCGAAGATGCTGTTCACGCCCTTACTCGTCGCCATCGCCGGATCCGCCATGCTCGCACAGGCACCGGCCTCCCCGCCATCCTCGAAGGAGACTGCCGGACCCGGGCAGGCACCGGCAATGAAAGCCCGAGCAGCGGGCGGCCAGGCGCATGCCGCGATCAAGGGGGAAGGCATCACTGGCACCGCCGAGTTCGTCGAACGGGCCCAGGGCACCGGCAGCATCGTCGAGATCACGGTGTCGGCGAGCGGCTTGAAGCCTGGCCTGCACGGCGTGCACCTGCACGCGGTCGGCAAGTGCGAGCCGGACTTCACGGCCGCCGGCGGGCACTTCGATCCGGGCCCGGCGGCGAATACCGACCCTGACGCGAATCATCCGTTCCACATGGGCGACATTCCGAACCTGCAGGTCGACGCGAACGGGCGCGGCACGATGAAGGTCATGACGACGAGGGTGACGCTGTCGGAGGGGCCGCTCTCCCTCTTCGACGCGGACGGCAGCGCGATCGTCATTCACGGCAACGCCGATCAGGGCGTCACCGGGGAACCGAAATCGGGTGTCAGCGGCGGCCCCCGGGTCGCATGCGGCGTGATCAACCGCAAGTAGCGATCTCAAGACCTCCTGAACCACCCTTTGCGTGACGAGTCCTTCAGCCCTCCACTGGCAGGCTCGAGTGTCAGGATCCGGTCCGCGGCTGCCGTCGAGAATTCAGCGTCGAGCGAGACGATCACCGCCGTGAGGGCGCGGGCCTCGCACACGCGCCGCACGACAGCCCCGAAGGGCCGGCGCTCGCCGTCGGGCAGGGTCGCGCTCGAATGTTCCATCAGCAGGATCTCGGGACCAAGGGCGAGCGCGCGTACGAGGTGCGCGCGGACCCGCACCGCGGGCGGCAGCGCCGCCGAGGGTTGATCCAGCCACTCGGCGGCGATGCCGCACTCGGCAGCGAGCCGCTCCACGTGCGCACGCGTCCCGCTGCTGACGGGGTCGATTTCGAGCGTGAACGGCAGCGCGAGATTCTGGAGGAGCGCCGCCCCCTCCAGCAGGACCGCCCGATCGCTCACGATTCCGAATCGGTCCAGCGAGGACAGCCATTCGTCGCCGTCCACCACGTCGGTGGTCGCACGGCCGAACACGCGAACCTCGCCTTCGTCCGGCACGGACGCGCCAGTCACGAGGTTCACCAGCGACTCCGCCGCCGGGGCGTCGAGGCCGGCGATCGCGACGCGCTCTGACCGGCGCACGGTGAGGGACTGGATGCGCAGCGGCCGCAGCGCACCGTAATTCTTGCGAATCCCGGTCATCTCCAGGACAGCGCCCGACGTCATGGCACCCGCGCCTCCAGGCGCTCGAACTCGCCGGCCGTCAGCGTCACACGGCCAAGGGCGGAGATCCTGTGCCCCGAGTCGGCGTGAAAGTCTGATCCGGCCGACACGGCCAGGCCGTACCGGGCGGCGAGCTCCCGATACCGAAGCTCCGTCCCGGGATCGTGATCGCTGTGGCCCACTTCGAGGGCGGCGAGGCCAGCCTGCGCCAGGCGAGGGATCAATTCGTCCATCCGCGTCAACCCGGGATGTGCGAGAGAGACGATGCCTCCTGCGCGGCGGACGATATCGATGACCTCGTCCGGAGTGGCCCCAACCCTCGGCACGTAGGCGGGACCCCGGTTCCCGAGCAGCCGGTCGAACGCGTCGTTTCGATCGCGAGCGTGCCCGGCAGCCACCAGCGCGTCCGCGAGAAGCGGCCGTCCGACGCTGCGCCCCGCAGTCGCCCCGGCCTGCTCGAGCAGGGGGTCGAGCTCAATCGCGAACCCGAGGGCGCTCAGGCGCCCGGCAATCTCGCGCAGCCGACGAAGCCGATCGGTGCGTTGGCGCTCCAGGAACCCAGCGAGGCCTGGCGCGTCGACGTCGACGAAATACGCGAGCAGGTGAACGTCCCGCTCGTCCTCCACGCCCGTGATCTCCACGCCGGGGACGAGCCGCAGCCCGAGCCTTGCCGCCGCGACGCGCGCTTCCGGAATTCCGGCGAGCGTATCGTGATCGGTGATGCTGATCGTCGTGAGGCCTGCGGCGGCCGCGCGCGCAACGAGTTCGGCGGGCGACAGCGCTCCGTCGGATGCGGCCGTGTGGAGATGGAGATCGATCAAGACGCCGCTGCGGGCTGTCGGCGGGGCTTGCGCTTGACCGGCCGTCGGGCGGCAGGCCGCCGGCGTTGCCGTTCCAGGAGCGCCCGGTACTCGCGGATGAGCAGCTCGAGGTGCGCGCGCTCTTCGTCGGCGAACTCGAGAAAGATCTTCTTGCCCTCGGAATCCTCGAACTTCTCGCCATAGCGCTTGAAGAACCGGTGCGAGCCGCGTTCGCAGCGAATCCCGATCATCAGCGCCTGGCGATCGTCGACCCCATTGGCGAGCTGTTCGGCGCCCGCCGCGAAGAGGCCGTTGGCGGCCCCTTTGAAGAAGAGGAACGTAGGATGGGCCTCGAGCTGGGGATCCTGGAGCAGAAGCTCCCGGTAGCGGGCCTCGAGCGTTCCGAGGTGCTCCTTTTCCTCGTCCGCGAGTTTCTGGAAGATGCGCCGCCCGCGGGCGTCGCGCGTGACGCCGGCAGCCCTGGAATAGAACTCGAGGCCACTGCGCTCGGTCGCGATCGCGATACGCAGCGCGTCGCGGGCGAACAGCAGTTCAGTGGCTCCCCCCTCCGTCGTCAAGGGGGCGCGCCCGGTCCGGCACGAGTCGCAGGTGCCGTGAATCTGCAGGACGCACTGGCGCGCCGTGAAGTTGCGGGCCGCCGCGACCTCCTCGAGCAATGATTCGATGTCCGAGCTGAGAAACTCGAACGAGCGGTTGCAGTCTTTGCAGATCAGGTGGAAGTGGCGGGGGTGGCGGTACGAGTGCTCGAAGCGGAAGCGCCCCTCGCCGAAATCGACCTTCCGGGCAATCCCGGCATCCACCATCCACTGCAGGGTGCGGTATACCGTGGCGCGGCTGATGCGCGGCCCTTCGCTCTCGCGCGCAGGACCCGTGCGCGCGGCGTCCTCGCGGCGGGTGAGATCGAACAGGTCGTCCGCCGTCAGGTGTCCCTCCTGGCGGAGGAACACGTTGACGATCAGATCGCGCTTGCTCGAGCGCTTGCTGCCGGCGGGGCGAAGGCTGTCGACATAGCCGGTGGGCTCCATCGCAGGTTCACGGCTCGAGCCTCCTCGAGGCTAGACGCTGAAGGACGAACCGCAGCCGCACGTCGACTTGGCGTTGGGGTTCTTGATCGTGAATCCGCCGCCCGTGACATTGTCGACGAAATCAACTTCGGCGCCCCTGAGATAGCGGGCGCTGATCGGGTCGACGAGCAGCTTCACGCCGTTCGACTCGATCACGGCGTCGGTCGAGGCATCCCCCTCGCCCTCGTCGATCATCAGGCCGTACTGGAACCCCGAGCAGCCGCCGCCCTGCACGAAAACCCGCAGCCCTGCCGCGACCTTGTTCTCGTCCGTCAGCAGTTCGGAAATCTTGGTGGCCGCGGACGGTGTGACATTGATAAGCATTGATGAATTCTCCCTGACCCTGTCGGAGATCTGATTATACCGGTCCTGCTGAGGGCATTCAACCGCATCGCGGCCCTTGCGGGAGCGTGCGGCCGACCGAACCAGCCCCGTTTCAGTAACTTAGACGCCTCACGACGGGACTTGTCTCCGTGCAGCGGGCGAAACATACTGAGGCGTGGTGCGCCAGTTCCCGTTCTGGCTGGCCGGCGAGCCCGGCCGGTCCGCCGAGCCGCTCGACGTGCGGAGCCCCTACGACAACTCATCCGTCGGCCAGACATGGCTCGCCGGTGATGCTGAATTCGAGCGCGCGATCACCGCCGCCGAGTCCGCCAGCGGGGTGATGCGGGACATGCCGGCGTACCGCCGCGCCGAGATCCTGATGGGCGTCTCGGCAGGGCTGCGCGCGCGGCGTGATGAGATCGCCCGGACGCTCGCCGGCGAGGCCGGTAAGCCCATCAAGGATGCGACGACCGAGACCGAGCGCGCGGCGATGACCTTTCATGTGGCTGCCGAGGAGGCGCGCCGGCTGGGCGGAGAGGTGCTGCCGATGGATCTCGCGGCACACGGGGAAGGACGCATCGGTTTCACCCGGCGCTTTCCGATCGGCCCCGTGGCGGCAATTTCGCCGTTCAATTTTCCGCTGAATCTCTCCGCGCACAAGATTGCCCCCGCGATCGCCGCCGGAAACCCCATCGTGCTGAAGCCGGCAACGAAGACGCCCCTGAGCGCGCTCTACCTTGGCGAGCTGGCCGTCCAGGCGGGCCTTCCTGCGGGCGCCATCAGCGTGCTCCCCATGGCGCGCGGCACCGGCGACAGGCTCGTGACGGACACGCGTTTCAAGCTGCTGACGTTCACCGGCTCGTCCGCGGTCGGGTGGGACATGAAGACGCGCGCCGGCAGGAAGCGGCTGATTCTCGAGCTCGGCGGCAACGGCGGCGTGATTGTGGACCGGGGGGCGAACCTCGCACGCGCCGCCGAACGCATTGCCATCGGAGGATTCGCACTTGCCGGGCAGAGCTGTATCGCCGTGCAGCGCGTGTTCGTGCACGATTCGATCTTCGACGAGCTCAGCGCCGAGATCGTGCGGCGGGTCGAGAGCCTCCGCGTCGGTGATCCGATGGACCCGGAGACCGACGTCGGCCCGATGATCGAGGAGAGCGAGGTCGAGCGCATCGACGCGTGGGTGCAGGAAGCCGTCGCCCGCGGTGGCCGCGTTCTGACCGGCGGCCGGCGCCTCGGGGGCGCGGTGTACGCGCCCACCGTGCTCACCGATGTACCCTCGGACGCGAAAGTGTGCGCGCGCGAGGTGTTCGCGCCGGTGGTCACGCTGGCGCGATTCACGGACTTCGAGGAAGCGCTGCGGGCCGTCAACGATTCGCCGTACGGGTTGCAGGCCGGGGTGTTCACGGCCGATCTCGAACGAACCCTGCGCGCCTTCGAGGTGCTCGATGTCGGCGGCGTCATCATCAACGACGTGCCGACCTGGCGGATCGACCACATGCCGTACGGCGGGGTCAAAGATTCGGGATCGGGGCGCGAAGGTCCGCGCTACACGATCGAAGAAATGACGGAGCTGAAGCTCCTGGTCATCAGCCGACCATCATGAAAATGCGTTACGAGCCCGCCGCCCGCCTTGCCGACACCCTGATCGATGCGCGCGTCGTGTCGAGGATCTGGGGCCGCGACATCGGCGTCTGGGGCGCGTCGCCGGACACACCCGATGCCAGGTCGATCGAAAGCCGCCTGGGGTGGCTCGACGTCGCCACGACGATGGCACCGGATCTCGATCGGGTCGTCGAGCTCGGCACCGCCGTCAAGGCGGAGGGAGTACGTGCCGTGTACCTCCTGGGAATGGGAGGAAGCAGTCTGTGTGCGGAGGTGCTCCGGACGGTGTTCGGCGTGGCCGAGGGCTATCCGGACCTGCACGTCCTCGACACGACCGACGAACGGACGATCAGCGACGCGGCCGCGCGTCTCGATCCCGCGGCAACCCTGTTCCTCGTGTCCAGCAAGAGCGGCGGCACAATCGAGGTGGCGTCCATGGAGCGATTCTTCTGGGAGCGCCTGTCCGCATCGCGTGGCGCCGCCGCGGGCCGGCACTTCGTCGCCGTCACCGATCCCGGAACCGGTCTGGACCGGCTCGCGCGGACGCGCGGCTATCGTGACGTGTTCGTCAACCCGCCGGATATCGGGGGGCGCTTTTCCGCGCTTTCGTTGTTCGGACTCGTGCCGGCGGCCCTCATCGGCGCACCCGTTCGCGAGATCCTTGCCGGAGCGTCCGCGATGGCCGAGGGGTGCCGCCAGGAGAACCGCGCCAACGCCGGACTCGAGCTCGGCGCCTTCATCGCGGCCGCGGTGAAGGACGGCCGCGACAAGCTGACGCTCGCGCTGTCGCCGCGTCTGTCATCGCTCGGACTCTGGATTGAGCAACTCGTCGCGGAAAGCACCGGGAAGCATGGCACTGGGGCGCTGCCCGTGGCCGACGAGAGCCTGGGCCAGCCGGACGAGTACGATCTCGATCGCGCCTTCGTGGCGATCGCCACCGAAGTCGACGAGCCCGATACGGTGAAGCTCCAGGCCCTCGAAGCGGCCGGGCATCCTGTCCTGCGGCTGTCGACGCGAATCGACGGGCTCGGCGCCGAGTTCTTCCGTTGGGAGTTCGCGACAGCGGTGGCCGGAGCGGCCCTGGGCATCAACCCTTTCGACGAGCCCAATGTCTCCGAGGCGAAGGAGAAGACGAGTGCGCTGCTCGCCTCATTTTCGACGCACGGCAAACTGCCCGAGGCTGTCCCCGCGGCCGAGGATGGCGACGCCGCGGTTTACAGCACGCGGTTTTCCGGCGGATCGCCGGCGGAGATCGTGCGGGCGGCCCTGGCGTCGCTGCAGCCCGGGGACTACGTGGCCTTCCTGTCCTACCTCCCGGGCGATCACGACATCCGCGAGGCCATCGCCGAGGTCCGGCTGGGGATCCGGGCGCGTACGCACGCCGCGAGCACATTCGGCGTCGGCCCGCGATATCTCCACTCGACGGGGCAATATCACAAGGGTGGTCCGAACAACGCGCTGGCGTTCGTCCTGACCGCCGACGACCCGACCGAGACCACGATCCCGGAGGCGGGCTACTCGTTCTCGGTGCTCAAGCGGGCGCAGGCGCTCGGAGATGTCGATACGTTGAACGCGCACGGCCGGCGGACCGTCCGGCTCCACCTGAAGTCGGAATCCGGCGCGGCACGTGCGCTCGAAAAGATCTTCTCAGAAGCGCTCAGATGACGTCCGACGTGCAACGGGCCATGTGCAACGTGCACGTGCAACGTGCAACGTGCGACGTGCTACGCGCTACGTGCTACGTGCCGCGGAGGGTCGCGAGGATGGCGCCCGATGCCTCCTCTACTTCCCGGTGGAGGCTGCTGCCATGTGCGTCCATGGTGACGATGGCCGGAAAGTCGCGCACGTCCAGGTGCCACATCGCCTCGGGTGTGCCGAACTCCATCAGCGAAACACCCGCGACGCGCTCGATGCAGCGGGCGTAGAACTGCGCCGCCCCGCCAATCGCGTTGAGATAGACGGCGCCCGACTCGCGGAGCCCTGCGAGCGTCTTCGCACCCATGCCACCCTTCCCGACGACCACGCGCACGCCGTAGCGCTTCAGGATCTCGGCCTGGTAGGGTTCCTCGCGGATGCTCGTCGTGGGTCCGGCCGCCGTCACGCGCCAGCCATCCCCCTCCTTCACGACCACCGGGCCGCAGTGGTAGAGAACACTGCCGGAGAGATCGACCGGGGGCTCATGCTTCATCAGATGCGCGTGAACAGCGTCGCGCCCGGTGAACATCCGGCCGGAAATCAGGACCACGTCGCCGACTCTCAGCGCCCGGGCCTGCGCGTCCGACACCGGCGCCCGGACGGCGACCTCCTTCCCCGTGCGCGGGAATCCGGCGGCGAGTGCTTCCCGCGACAGCATCGGCGCCGACGCCGCGGTGCCTTCGCGGTAGAGCCACTCGGTGATTGCGCCGCTCTCGGCAGCCACCCGCACGCCGAGGCGCCGAAAGGCCCAGCAATCGTAGGCCACCGACACGAAGAAGCTGGCGGGCAGCCGGTTGAGCGCCCCGATCTTGCAGCCGATGAGGGAGGTCTGCCCGCTGAACCCCATCGGTCCGACGCTCAGCCTGTTCGCCTCCTCCATCACTGACGTTTCGACGGCGGCCAGGCGCGCATCCGGGTTGGT
This sequence comes from Acidobacteriota bacterium, assembly GCA_030857365.1. Lineage (GTDB taxonomy): Bacteria > Acidobacteriota > Vicinamibacteria > Vicinamibacterales > 2-12-FULL-66-21 > JALZOC01. The sequence continues at coordinate 291 of JALZOC010000022.1, read as the reverse complement.
GTCGTCGAGCGTCCTGAAGAGCTGTTCCTTGGCGTGCAGGTACCCCGACGTGCGGTCCCCCCCGACACAGACGCCCACCGCCCCGGGGCTGCACCCTTTGCCCTGCGCCTTCCACACGGCGTGAAGGATGCACTTGCGGACACCCTCGAGCGAGCGATCCGCACGCCCAAGGTGGTCGAGATCGGCAGGCAGGGCGTACTGGGCGTTGGTGTTCTCGCACCCGCCACCCTTGAGGATCAGCTTCACTTCGATGTCCGCCGCCTCCCACTGATCGAAGTGGATGATGGGCGT
>JALZOC010000312.1:2920-4607 GCA_030857365.1 Acidobacteriota bacterium | reverse complement strand
AGCCATTCGTGCATGAAGGTCGGCCGTTGACGTTCGAGGCCGCGATGACACACTTCCGCGACGCGACGGGGCGGCCGGGCCCGGCGACCTGGGAGCTGGGCACATACGTCCCCGGGCGGGAAGATCACCCCGTCGCCGGCGCGAGCTGGTACGAAGCGGCCGCCTACGCGAACTGGGCAGGCAAATCGCTACCAACTCTGTACCACTGGAGCCGGGCGGCCGATCAGCGCCTGAGTGGAAACGTGGTGCCCGCCAGCAACTTCGGCGACAAGTCGCTGCTCCCGGTCGGTTCCGGCGGGATCACCCACGGCGGTGCCACCGATATGGCTGGCAATGTGAAGGAGTGGTGCCTGACTGCCGCCGGCGCCGAGCGCTACATTCTGGGCGGTGCGTGGAACGAAGCGGTGTTCATGTTCAACGACGTCGACGCCAAGCCGCCGTTCGCGCGTGACACGAATTTCGGATTCCGATGTATCAAGGTGGATCGACCGGAGGATCTATCCAGGCCCCTCACCGCATTCGTCGAGTTTCCCTCGCGCGACCTGCGAACCGTGACGCCAGCCAGGCAGTCGATCGTCGAGCAGTGGCGGCGCCTCCTCTATTCATTCGACCACGGGAACCTCAGCGCACGCATTGACACGACCGATGATTCGTTTGCCGAATGGCGGATCGAAAAGGTCAGCTACGCGGCGGCGTATGGTGGCGAGCGAATCCCGGCGTATCTTTTCCTTCCGAAACACGTCAGTCCACCCTATCAGGTGGTGCTGGGCTTTCCTGGTGCGAACGCGCTGTTCGAACGGTCCAGCGGCAGCCTCACCGATCGCAGCGCCCTGTTCTCGTTCTTCATGCGCAGCGGCCGCGCCTTCCTGCACCCGGTCTACAAGAGCACGTTCGAGCGAGCCGACGGCACCAAGACCGATATTGCCAACGGAACGGCGGCGTGGCGCGATCACATGATCATGTGGGCGAAGGACGTCGGGCGATCGGTGGACTATCTCGAAAGCCGTCCCGACATTGCCCGTGACAAGATCGGGTTTTTTGGAGTGAGCTGGGGCGCCGAAATTGCACCGTTGGTGCTCGCCGTTGAGCCGCGCATCTCGCTCGCCGTGCTCTACGTCGGTGGATTGAACCGGCAGCCCGCGCTTCCGGAAGCCGATCCGGTGAACTACGCGCCGAGCGTGAAGGTGCCGATTCTGATGCTCAACGGAAAATTCGACTTCTTCTATCCGACTGCCACGTCACAAGAACCGATGTTCCGGCTGCTCGGCACGCCTGCGGAGCACAAACGCCATGTGCTGTTCGAATCTGCACACAACGTTCCGCGGAACGAAATGATCAGGGAAGCCCTGGACTGGCTCGAGAAGTACTGGGGCCCGCCGGCCCCGCGGCGTTAGCCGTGTGGATCGCGACTAAGCACGAGCCTTGCACTCCTGTGCTCCTCGAAATAACGCGCGTAGACGCAGGTGTTCACCGCAATCTTGAAGTCTCCTTACACAGTTCTTACACACATGGTGTCTGCGGTAGCTGCGGCTCTTTGCGAGAGTGCGAAAAGGAGGGAGTATGACCGACCGGCGAGGTACTCGTTGTCTGGCGCGTGTCGTCATGTCGCCGCGTCGCTTCTCGTCTCGGTGAACACCTCCTCCGCACAACCCACGCCCGAGCCAGAGCAGGAAGCGGTCCTGAAGGT
>JALZOC010000312.1:0-2910 GCA_030857365.1 Acidobacteriota bacterium | reverse complement strand
CGGCCGAAATCCGGGCAACTTTATCGGCCCTTGCCGATCCGATGAAACGTCCGTGTGCCTTTGAGACGGTAGCGGTTTCGCGGGGGATCGCGTACGATCCTGCGACCATGGCCCAGTCCTGTTCCCGCGCCGCGGTCCGAACCGTACTGAGCATCGCCTGTGACGTCCTGCGGCTGCTCTCGACGGCGGTACGATCCCATACGTACCTCGCAGCCGAGAATCTGTTCCTGAGGAAGCAACTGGCTCTGTACGTAGAGCGGCAGGTCAAGCCGCGCCGGGCCGACGATGCGACGCGGGTTGTCCTCGTCGCGCTGTCCAAGCTGATCGATTGGCGTCGTATCCTAACGATCGTGAAGCCGGACACGCTCATCCGCTGGCATCAAAGGGGTCTCGCGTTGTTCTGGCGGTGGAAATCGATGCCTCAGGGGCGACCGCGATTGCCGACGGACCTGCAAAGATTGATCGCTGAGATGGCGGCGGCGAATCGCACCTGGGGCGAGGAACGGATTGCATCGGAATTGCTGTTGAAGCTTGGGATTCGCGTATCGCCCCGGACCGTGCGGCGCTACATGTCCCGCGGTGCCCCACCTCGGGGTGGCGCGGGGTCGCAGATGTGGAGCACGTTTGTGCGCAATCACGCCAGGGCCGTGTTGGCGTGCGATTTCTTTGTGGCGGTGACGGCGACATTCCGCGTGCTCTATGTCTTTGTGGTCTTGGAGGTGGGCACGCGACGGATCCTGCACTGGAATGTGACCGAACATCCGACGGCGGATTGGACGGCGCAGCAGTTCCGGATGGTGGCTTCAGGCGAACAGAGTCACCGATGGGTCATTCACGACCGGGACAGCATCTATTCCGAAGGCGTCGATGCCGCGGTGGCGGCCATGGGTCTGACGATTCTCAAGACGCCTGTGCGGGCACCTCAAGCGAACGCCTTCTGCGAACGGCTGATCGGCACGATCCGGCGTGAATGCCTGGATTTTGTCATAGTGGTGAACGAACGTCATGTGCGCCGCGTGCTTCAGGAGTGGATCGCGCACTACAATCGCGGGCGTCCACATGCGAGCCTGGGGCCAGGCATTCCCGAACCTCCGGCCAACCGTATCGTTCCGCCGTCGAACGGCCATTGCATTCCAGTCGACAACAATGTGGTCGCGGAGCCAGTCCTCGGCGGACTACATCACGACTATCGGCTCGCGCCACGGGCCGCGTGAAGTGATTTCAGAGGTGCTCTGGAGTTTTTGCGGAGTACAGCCGTCATTTACCGTGAGCGTTGCGAGCGTGAGGCTCGCAAGCGCGCAACCGCTTCGCGTATGATCTCGAGCAGGGCCGCGCGACGGACAAGGGCCCGCATCGCCCCGCCGAGCATCCCAAGTTGATAGAGCCGCCGGGTTGAATGGCATGAGGCATTCGCGGAGAGACGATTTGGCAAACATGGCTCCGTCGCTGCGCCCCCAAAGCCCATGAAAAGTCAATCCACGCTCCTCCTCTCAGTGGCCGTGCTTTCCTTTGCCGGAACCGCTTTCTCGCAAATCGGAGATCGCCTCGATCGCCCCGATCTGAAGCAGGAATTGCGTGTTCCACGGGAATTGATCCCGCCCGCCCCCGTCCTGTCTCCTGAGGCGGCCCTGCGCTCGTTCGTCGTCGAGCCCGGCTTCCGTATCGAGTTGGTCGCAGCCGAGCCGCTGATCGAAGACCCGGTCGCCATCGCGTTCGACCCGGACGGGCGCATCTGGGTGGTCGAGATGCGCGGGTACATGCACGATGTCGACGGGCGTGGCGAGGACCTTCCCAACGGCCGTGTGGTGTTTCTGGAGGATACGGACGGTGACGGGCGCATGGACAAGAGCACCGTCTTCCTCGACGGCGTCGTCATGCCGCGCTCCATTGCCCTGGTGGGCGACGGCGTCCTGGTGGGCGCGCCTCCGTATCTCCGGTTCTACCGCGACACCAATGGCGACGGACGGGCGGATGAGCGGACGCTCGTTGCCGATGATTACGGCGTCGCGGTCATTCCCGAACGCCCCGAAGTCGCGAACGCTGAGCGCGCCCCAAGCAAGCTGATGTGGTCGCTCGATAATTGGATCCGCGTTGGCGAGTACGTCGCGAAGTTTCGCTACGATGGAGAAGGATTCGTGCGCGCTCCCTCGCGATTCCGCGGGCAATGGGGCCTCACCCAGGACGACTGGGGCCGGGTGTATTACAACTCGAACAGCTCCCAACTGCGCGGCGATCACATCAACGCCGACTACTTCGATCGGAATCCCCACTTCTCCAATCCCCGGGGCGTCAATGTCCTCGTAGCGGAAGATCAGCGGGTGTGGCCGATTCGCGTCACGCCTGGAGTCAACCGGGGCTACCAGCCCGGGATCCTGCGCGATGACGGAACGCTGAACGCGTTCACCGCGGCCTGCGCTCCCACCATTTTTCGCGGACACATGTTTCCCGCTGATTACTATGGCAACGCCTTTGTCGCCGAGCCGGCCGCGCACCTGGTCAAGCGAAACTACGTGGTCGAGAACGCCGACGGCTCCATCCGTGCGTCTCACGCTTACGAAGGGCGCGAGTTTCTGGCCTCGACCGACGAGCGCTTCCGGCCGGTCGATCTCGCCACCGGCCCCGACGGAGCCCTCTACGTTGTGGATCTCTATCGGGGCATCCTGCAGCATCGCATTTCCCTGACGACGTACCTGCGCAGGCAGATCCTCGAGCGCGGGTTGGACCAGCCTATCGGGCTTGGTCGGATCTACCGGATCGTCCCGGAGGGCGCGCCGGTGCCCGCAAAGCGCTTGCGCCCCCGGTTTTCCGCCGAAACACCCGCGCAGTGGGTGAAGCACCTCTCGCATCCGAACGGTTGGTGGCGTCAGACGGCGCAGCGCCTCCTGGTTGAGCGGACCGAGCGTTCCGTGG
>JALZOC010000311.1 GCA_030857365.1 Acidobacteriota bacterium | reverse complement strand
GCGGCACGTTCACCCAGCAGGAAGTCGCGGATCTGTCGCTGACGCTCCGTTCGGGAGCGCTCCCGGCGAACCTGGTCACGCTCGAAGAGCGCGTGATCGGCCCGTCGCTCGGCGCCGATTCCATCCGCTCGGGGGTCATGGCCTCGCTCATCGGGCTCGCGCTCGTCGTGGTCTTCATGGTCGTCTACTACAAGGCCGCCGGTGTCAACGCCGTCATCGCGCTCCTGTTCAACCTGGTGATCCTGCTCGGCCTCATGGCCTATATCGGCGCCGCCATGACGCTGCCCGGCATCGCCGGCTTCGTCCTGACGATGGGAATCGGCGTCGACTCCAACGTGCTGATCTTCGAACGCATCAAGGAGGAGCTCGCCGCGCAGCGCGGCGTTCGAGCGGCCGTCAACGCGGGCTTCGGGCGCGTGTTCCTGACGCTCCTCGACACGCACATCGCGTCGCTGATTGCCGCCGCGTTCCTGTTCCAGTTCGGGACCGGTCCGATTCGCGGGTTTGCGATGACGCTGACCATCGGACTGCTGTCGAACCTCTTCACGTCCACCTTCGTGTCGAAGACGCTGTTCGAGGCCGAGTTCGCCCAGCGCACGACGCCGTCGCTCAGCATCTGAGAGCCGATCATGCAGATTTTCAAGACACCGAATTTCGACTTCCTCCGCTGGCGGTGGTACGCGCTGGCGCTGTCGTGGCTCGTGATCCTCGGCGGCGTCGCCGTGATGATGACCAGGGGCCTGCCGCTCGGCGTCGAGTTCTCCGGCGGGACGATTGTCATCCTGCAGTTCGATCAGCAGCCCCCCGACATCGGCACGATTCGCGGCGCCATCGAGGCCCGCCTGCCCGGCGACGGGCAGAACGCGGTCATCCAGCGCTACGGTGTCGAGTCTCAGCGCCAGGTGATGGTGCGGGTGCCCAGCGTGGGCCAGGAGTCGGGCGCGGGGCTGAGCGAGGCGGCCGATCGCGTCGTCGCCGCCTTGAAGGGGGCCGGCGTCGGCACTTTCAACGTGATTGGCACGGAGATCGTCGGGCCCGCGGTCGGGGCGGACCTCAAACGAAAGGGGATACTGGCCACGGTCCTGTCGCTCGGCGGCATCCTTCTGTATATTGCGTTCCGCTTCCAGTTCAGCTTCGCCGTCGGCACCGTCGTCGCCACGATGCACGACCTGCTCGTGACGCTCGCGTTCCTGGCGTTCTTCAGGTACGACCTGTCGCTGAACGTGATCGCCGCCATCCTGACCGTGACCGGATATTCCACCAACGACACCATCGTGATCTTCGATCGCGTGCGCGAGAACCTGCGGGGCATGCGGCGCGACAGTCTCTACGACGTCGTCAATCTGTCGGTCAACCAGACGCTGAGCCGCACGGTCATCACCGCGGGCACGGCGCTCCTGAGCGCCATGGCCCTCTTCTTCTTCGGCGGGGACGTGCTGCACGGGTTCGCGTTCACGATGATGGTGGGCATCATCACCGGCACGTACTCCAGCGTCTTCATCGCCTCGGCCATTGCGATCTTCTGGCAGGGTCGCAGCAAGTCCCCCGGGGCGTTGTCCAGGATGCCCCCGGCTGAAGCGGCCGCCGCGAGGGCACGCCGGCCGACACGCCGCCGGGCCTCCTGACGGGCGGCGGGTCCTTGATCACGCTCGTCGCGGCCGTCCTGCTTGGAGCGATCCAGGGAGTCACCGAATTTCTGCCGGTCTCCAGTTCGGCTCACCTGATCCTCGCGCGCGCGTTTTTTGGCTGGGATGCGGACGTGTTCGGCCTCCCCTTCGACGTCGCCCTGCACGTGGGCACGCTCACGGCGGTTGCCGTCTATTTTTGGGCGGATATCCGGGCGATGCTCGTGGCGGCGCCGGCCATGATGACGGCGCGGGCGGGCGCCGGCAAGCTGGCCAGGCTCATGGCAATCGGGACCATCCCCATCATCATCGTGGGGCTGCTGTTTGCCACGTGGCTCGAGACGCACCTCCGGACGCCGGCCGTGATCGCGGTGACGCTCGCGGTGGGCGGGTTCGCCATGCTGCTCGCCGAACGGATCGGGTCCCAGCGGCGAGGTGAAGAATCGCTGACCGCGGGTGACGCCGTGCTCATGGGGCTGGGGCAGGCGTCGGCGCTCGTCCCGGGGATGTCGCGTTCCGGGTCCACCATCACCGTGGGCATGTTCGTGGGGCTGACGCGAGCATCGGCCGCCCGGTTTTCGTTCCTGCTCGGGATCCCGGCGACCGCTGCCGCCGCCGGCCGCGAGGGCATCCATCTCCTTCAGACGGGGCTCTCACGGCAGGACATGGTGCTGTTCGCCATCGGGACGCTGACCTCCGGGATCGTGGGGTATCTCACCATCAAGTACTTCCTGCGGTTTGTCGCCGGCCATCGGCTCGATGTCTTCGCGTACTACCGGCTGGCGCTCGCGGCTGGCACGGTCGTCTGGCTCGCGCGATCATGACGCCCTCTCGTCGCCCGCGCGCCGTGGACCGGGCGGGCATTACGTAGCGGATTGGCCGACGACATGCAGTGGCTCCGCCGCAGCTTCATCGCGGGATTCTTCGTGACCGTCCCGCTGGTCATCAGCATCGCGGCGTTCGTCTGGATCTTCCGGCTGATCGACGGGTTCGTCGGCCCGTTCTACGCCGCGTGGCTCAATCGCAACGTGCCCGGCCTCGGCATCCTGACGACAGCGCTGTTCGTCCTGCTGGTCGGCGCAGTGGCCACCAACGTGATCGGCAAGCGGCTGCTGCAGAAGACCGAGGGCTACCTGCTCCGGGTGCCCGTGTTCCGCACCATCTATGCACCCGTCAAGCAGCTGATTGTCGCCTTTTCCCCGGACAACGAGCACGGCTTCAAGCGGGTGGTCCTGGTGGAGGAGCCCGGGGGGGGCTTCGTGCTGGGGTTTCTCACGCGGGAGTTCACGGTGGATCGCGGCCGGGGTCCTGAGCCGCTCCTGGCCGTGTACGTGCCGACCAATCATCTGTATCTTGGGGACGTGCTCGTGTGTGCCCGGGACAGCGCCTCGTTCCCCGACATCACCGTGGAGCAGGCAATCCGAATCTTCCTCACCGGCGGGATGGCGCTCTCGGGCCGTATCAAGGCGAGGCGCGGCGACGATCGGGCGGGGGACTTTCGCGTCTGACCCGGCTTTCGCGCTCGGCGGCCGGCCGCTCCGTCATTCATCTGTGGTACGATTCGAAGCTTTTTTCGAGCGCCCGGCCGATCGGGCCAGGATCGCTGAGGAGATGAATGGCCGAGAGCTTCTGTAAGCGCCACCGCCGGGGAATGGCCGCGATCGTCCTGCTGTGTGCGTTCGGTGTCCTGCCCGGCACCGCGGCGGCCGTTCAGCCGCCGGAACCGGCGGCCGTCGCGCAGGCGCCCGCCCCGCACACGGGGGGTGAAGCCAACCTGGTGCTTCCGGACCTCGGGCAGGTCGATTTCCAGGGCATCAACGGCCGCACGCTCCTGATGGGCGGACTGGGCGTCTGCGTGCTCGGCCTCGCCTTCGGCCTCGTCATCTTCAACCAGCTGAAGAATCTGCCGGTGCACCGGTCGATGCTCGAGATCTCCGAGCTGATTTACGAAACCTGCAAGACGTACCTGATCACCCAGGGCAAGTTCATCCTGATCCTCGAGCTGTTCATCGGGGTGATCATGATCTTCTACTTCGGCGCGCTGCAGCACTTCGCGCCGGTGAAGGTCGCGATCATCCTGCTGTTCAGCCTCATCGGCATCGGCGGCAGCTACGGCGTCGCGTGGTTCGGCATCCGGGTGAACACGTTCGCCAACTCGCGCGCGGCCTTCGCCGGCCTGGCCGGGAAGCCCTATCCGATCTACGCCATTCCGCTGAGCGCGGGGATGAGCATCGGCATGCTCCTCATCAGCGTGGAGCTGTTCATCATGCTCTGTATTCTCCTGTTCATTCCAGGAGACTACGCGGGCGCCTGCTTCATCGGGTTCGCGATCGGCGAGTCGCTCGGCGCGGCGGCGCTCCGCATCGCCGGAGGCATCTTCACGAAGATCGCCGACATCGGCGCCGACCTGATGAAGATCGTCTTCAACATCAAGGAGGACGACGCGCGGAACCCGGGCGTGATTGCCGACTGCACCGGGGACAATGCCGGGGATTCGGTCGGGCCCAGCGCCGACGGATTCGAAACCTACGGGGTGACGGGCGTCGCGCTCATCTCGTTCATCCTCGTCGCGGTGACGAGCCCGACGATCCAGGTCCAGCTGCTGGTGTGGATCTTCGTGATGCGCGTGACCGGCGTCATCGCGAGCGGCGCGTCGTACCTGCTCAACGCCGCGTGGGCGAAGCGGAAGTACGAGGGGGCCGCGAGCATGAATTTCGAAACGCCCCTGACGACCCTCGTCTGGCTCACCTCGATCGTCTCGGTGGCGCTCACGTACGTCGTGTCCTACTTCCTCATCCCGACGCTGGCGGGAGACGACACCCTCTGGTGGAAGCTCTCGACCGTCATCACGTGCGGCACGCTGGCGGGGGCCATCATCCCCGAGCTCGTCAAGGTGTTCACCTCGACGGAATCCTCGCACGTCCGCGAGGTCGTCATCTCCTCCCGCGAGGGGGGCGCGTCGCTGAACGTCCTGTCGGGGCTCGTGGCGGGGA
>JALZOC010000021.1 GCA_030857365.1 Acidobacteriota bacterium | reverse complement strand
GCGCAGCGGCAACCGGGGGCCAGGCGTGGCGAGCAGCGGCAGGCCCCCTCCCAGCAGGACGGGGATGATCGCGATGTCCACGCCATCGACGAGCCCGGCCTGTGCGAGCTGCCGGAACAGTTCGCCGCCGCCCCACAGCCACAGCGGCTTGCCCTCACCGGCCGCCTTGAGCGCGCGGACGTGGGGGACCGCCTCGCTCGCGAACGTCACGCCATCCCGAACGCCCTCGGGCAGCGTGCGGGAGTAGACATAGGTCGGCAGCGCCGGTCCCACCCCCCTCACCGGGCGCGGCGAACACCTCGTAGGAGCGGCGCCCCATGACGATGCCGCCGAATCCGGAGTACATGGCTGCAAAGTCGATTTCCGGATCGATCAGGATCCAGTCGAACTCTCCGGCGGGCCCGGCAATGTAGCCGTCGAGGCTCGATGCGACCGAGTAGCGAAGCTCTCTCATCCGTCCCTCTCTGAAGAAATCATCTCACGCACCGGGCGCCGACGCCCATTCCCAATCGGGCTCGATCTGAATAGACTGCGGGCTGCCGCCCCGGACGAGTGCGGGGTGCGGAAGTCGAGGATTGAGTCCCATGCACAAATCACGCGCCATCCTGATGCTGGCGGCAGCCCTGTTCGCGGTCACTGCCGCTCCGGCACCGGCCCAACCGATGCAGCAGCTGAAGATTTCGGAGAACAGGCGGTTTCTCGTGAAGGCCGACGGGCAGCCCTTCTTCTGGCTCGGCGACACGGCATGGGAGCTGTTCCATCGCCTGAATCGGGAGGAGGCCGAGCGCTATCTCACCAACCGCGCCGAGCGCGGCTTCAACGTCATCCAGGCGGTCGCGCTCGCGGAGCTCGAAGGCCTCACCGACCCGAACCCCTACGGGCACACGCCGCTCACGAACAATGATCCGACACAGCCGAACGAGGCGTACTTCGCGCACGTGGACTGGATCGTGGCCCGGGCGAACGCGCTCGGCATGTACGTCGGATTCCTCCCGACCTGGGGCGACAAGTGGAACCGCAAGTGGGGGACCGGGCCCGAAATCTTCACCCCCGCGAACGCCGAGGCCTACGGCCAGTGGCTCGGCCGGCGCTACAAGGACGCCGGGATCATCTGGATCGTGGGTGGCGACCGGCCTGTTGAAAGCGCGGCCCACACCGACATCACCCGCGCAATGGCACGCGGCCTGCGAGCCGGGGACGGCGGCGCACACCTGATCACCTTCCACCCAACGGGCGGCAACGGCTCGTCGACATGGTTCCATGACGATGGGTGGCTCGACTTCAACATGCGGCAGAACGGCCACGTGACGGAATTCACGGGCCGCTACGATCAGACACGCGCGGACTACGATCGCACGCCGGTGAAGCCTGTGCTGGACGGTGAGCCGATCTATGAGGACCACCCGATTTCGTTCAACGCGAAGCAGTTCGGACACTCGATCGCGAGCGACGTCCGGCGGCCGCTGTACTGGAATCTCTTCACCGGCGCGTTCGGGCACACGTATGGCCATCACTCCGTGTGGCAGATGTGGACGGCCGAGCGGAAGCCGATCAACACTCCGCTGATGCCCTGGCACGAAGCCATCGAGCAGCCGGGAGCCGCGCAGATGCGGCACGGCCGCGCGCTCATGGAGTCGAGGCCCTTCCTGACGCGCGTCCCCGATCCCGACATCGTCGTGACCAGTTCGGTGCCGACGAGCGTTCCGGGCACGGGCCGGTATCACTTCACCGCCACGCGCGACGCCGACGGCACGTACGCGATGGTCTACGCGCCCGTGGGCCGGCCGTTCTCGGTGCGTATGAGCAAGCTGACCGGCGGCACGGTGAAGGCGTGGTGGTTCGATCCACGCACGGGCGCCGCAACGGCGGCGGGCACGTTTCCGAATACCGGCGAACGCGAGTTCACGCCGCCGGCCAGGGGAGAGATGCTCGACTGGGTGCTCGTCCTGGATGACGAGGCGCGAAACTACCCCGCGCCAGGAACCCGTCCGCGCGAACGGTGAATTCGGAACCGCCGCGGATGGCTGCGGTTCGGCAGTTCGGGAGGACCTGCGGATGCCTGAAGCCGGCCCGCTGACGCTTCGAAGAGACGAGCCGCTGGGGCGCGCGGCGGTCGAAGCCATTCACCGGGGCGATGTGGCTCCTGCTCGCGAAGAGGTCGCCAGCGCATTCTGGTGCGCCTGCCACGGCGGTCAGCGCGGCGCAGCGGAGTTTCTTCTCGATCGCGGAGCGGAGATCAACTGGATTGGCTACGACAACCTGACCGCATGGGAGGCGGCGCGCCGAAGCGGCGCCGACGAACTCGCGGAGTGGCTACGCACCCGAGGCGGCCACTCCGCTCGAGAGGTGCGGTCATCCAGTCGATGATCGTCCACCCAGTCGAGCGCGCTCGTGTCCAGATCCTCCATCCCGGCAACCACGTTCCTTCCGGACTGCAGCGCGGTGCGTGGAGGACTCGAAGCCGCCCAGAATGCAACTCTTGAAGAGACCGGTATTCATAGCTCGAACGATGACCTCGTGACGTGACTTCTGAGGAGGACACGCCTGCTGCGATAGACTTCAGCGCGGATGCAGACGGCACATCAGGTGTGGCACTCGCCGCGGCTCGGGCACGACATGGGCGTGGCGGTCTTCGGGCACTGGGGGTTACCCCTGCTGGCGTTCCCGACCAGCCATGGCGATGAATGGGAGCTGCAGCGGCACGGGCTGCTCGGCGCGATCGCGGACGTTGTCGACGCCGGACGCGTCAAGGTCTTCTGCGTCGGCTCGAATAATCACGATTCGTTCCTGAACGAAGGCGCTCACCCGCTGCACCGCAGCTGGCGGCAGCGGATGTTCGACGAGTACATTCGCGACGAGGTCATCCCCTACGTCCACGACAGCTGCCAGACTCCCGGGATTCCGATCGGGACAGTCGGCGTCTCGCTGGGCGCCTATCATGCGGCGAATACGCTGTTCCACTATCCGCACCTCGTGAAACGCTGCTATGGCTTGTCCGGCATTTACGACATGCGGAGCTTCATGGGCGGGATGTACGACGACAACTTCTATTTCCAGAATCCTGTGGACTACATGGCGGGGCTGACCGATCCCTGGTTCATGGAGCAGCTGTCGACCTGCGAGATTCGCCTCGCCACAGGGTCGGGACCCTATGAGAAGAGCGGGTACTCGTACGCGATGTCCGCCGTTCTCGCCCGCAAGGGCATCCGTCATCATCTCGACGACTGGGGCCCGCGTGGAGGGCACGACTGGCCGTACTGGAAGGAGCAGTTGCGCGAGTACATCTCACGCTGGTAAGCCGCGGATCAGTTCTTCGGCTTTCCGGTTTCGACTTTGTTCGTTTCGCGCACCCAGCGGGCCCACCCGCCGACGAGCGCGCGCGCATTCACACCGGCCGCCTGGAGCGTGAGCGCCGCACGGGCGCTCGTGTTCTCGGCCGGTCAGGCGCAGTAGAGCACGATCGGCTTTTTCAGCGCCTTGAGCTCCGCCACGCGCTTCTCGACCTGGTCGAGAGGAACCAGGCGCGCACCCGGGATATGGCCGGCCTCGTAGTCACCCGCGCCACGAACGTCGACGACGACGGCGCCGCCCGCGTTGTGCAGCTTCTGGAACTCCGTCCACTCGATCCGGAGCTTGGGCGACGACACATCCGGCTGGCCGGCTGAGAGCGGGACCGCAAGCGCAGCGCACATGAGCGCCGCAGTCATGAGACTTCGCATAATCAAACACTCCCTGGCAGCCCCGAGCGGCTGCCCCACCAAGTGTAACCGATGGTCGAGCGGGAGGCCGCTCAGCTCGCCAGATCGAACTTCTCCAGAAGGTACTGCCCCCCCGCGATGACCTGCTCGTGGTCTATCCACACGTCGCACGCGCGCGTGAGCACGTCGACGTGGGTCCGCGACTGCCAGTTCGCGCGGGTCTGGGTGCCGTACGGATCGCCGAACGCGAGGTGCACGCCGGGCACCTTCTCGTCCTGGAGCAGGACGCCGATCATCTCCCGGAGCCCGAGATTCGTGCCAAAGGCCAGCTCGCCCACCCGGTCGCTGTTCTGGTCCGTATGACAGTAGCGCCAGAAATCGCTCTGGAGGTCGCTCCGGGGGCATCGCGCGGAGGTCAGCCGGCCTCCCTGGATCTCGAGGACGAGCGGCGTTCGCTCCAGGGTTCCGTACTTGCCGTTGAAGTAGTCGCCGGCTGTCCCGTCGCAGACGAACGTGCCGTCGACGGAGAGCGGCGTCGTGAATACCTCGCCGGCCGGGAGATTCGACCAGTAGCGTGGATTGATCAGTCCGCTCGTCTTCACCCACGCGAGCGCAGGATCGAACGAGGCGGAGAAGTTCGTCCCGGCAGGCGTGCGCACGGTGAGCGCGTGCGCGCGGTTCATGCGTTCGCACAACTGCTGGCTGAGGCGATCGACCTGGTGATAGTCCGCACGCATGCCTTCGCGCATGATCCGCGGCGTCACCCCGATCATGTGCGCGTAGCGGATGCGGCGGCGCTCGACGAGCTCCACGATCGCCATCCGGGCGGGCAACTCCCCCTCCTGCGGCTGGACGCAGAGAATCCCCGCGTCGGCGAGATCGAGAGCCTCGAGTATTCCCTTCGGCGCCGCTGTCATGGGCCTGGACGACACGTCCTCGATCAGGACGCATTGCACAGTGGCGCCGGCGTTCGACAACGCGTGCTCGAGACTTGCGGCCACTTCCCGGCTCGCCTCGTCGCCGATGAGCGCCACGCGCTCGCCCGGCCGGATCGAAAGGCAGGTCTCGACGGCGTTCTGCGCGCCCGGGAGCAGATCCGCGGAGGCGGGGCCGAACTTCATGCTGTCCATCTTACCGCCCGCGCAATCTGGACACGGTCCTCTGTTCTCAACAACTTACCGTAAAGGTGAGTGTCCCCTTTTCCGGGGAGAGTTTACCGGGGGGGGACGGGAGCTTTCGGACCGATCACGAAGGAAGGCACCTGGCCGCCACCCGAGGTCACGTTCGCCAGCCCTGTCGCGCTGAGCCGCGTCAGGTACCCGGACATGCGGCCACGGAACAGGTACGGGGCGAAATCGACGAGCATGTCCCGCATCGTGACGTCGCCGGCGGCGTCGAACTGCGGAAACACCTCGCGGCGCACGGCAATCCGCTCCTGCAGCACCCACGTGCCAGGCGGATCCGCGACAGCGACTCCCAGCGCGGCGCTCCACTCCGCGGGCGGCATCTCCCAGCCCAGCTTCACGCCGGTGCCACCGTACTCGTCATTCGGCTTGAGGACAAGGTTCTCCCGCTGCTGCTCGGCGAGGTCGAGCAATCCTGACGCGCGTCCCTTCCAGACCGTCTCGACATCCCCCACCACCCGCGTCCAGGGAACGTGGGCGGCGATCATGGCCCGCTCCATGTCGGAGAAGAGGGACGCATTCCTGTCGTCGGTGAGCACGGCGAAGAACGCCTTCTTATGTGCCAGCTTGCACCGGAAGGTGTTCGCGACACAGACCGCGCGCGACTCGTACGCCCTCAGCAGCGCGGCACAGTCGTCCGGGCGTGCGACGATGTCGTTCATCAGCACACGGCGGTAGACGAGGTCTATCCGCTGTCCTCCAGCCGTGAGGACGCCGCGGTCGAACGACAGCTCGCGTGGATCGCATACGAGCGTCGGCACCCCACGCTCCAGGAACGTGTCCCTGAGGATCTCGAACTCGGTCCATGTGGGCACGTTCCGCCAGTCGACGATGGCCATCGTGGGGGGGTGCGCGGTGCCTCCCCACTCGCGATAGCTCGCGACGAGCGCGTCGAGCAGGGGCGCCATCGTGGGGGTGAAGCGTACGCGCCGGTCGCGGCGGAACCGTGCCATCACGGGCAGGGATTCGAACAGCTCGGCGAGGCGCTCGGTATAGGCCGGCCCGGCCGGCGACTCGGCGTTGTACTCCGCAAAGTGAATCGAATCCGGCAGAAGGAAGGCGTCGAGGCGTGAGGCGGTGCTCGCACGGGCGTATCCAGGCTCCATCCGCACGAGCCGTGTCTCCGCCTCGGTGAGCCCGAGCTGATCGAACACGGCCCGCGACTCCAGCGCCGCGCGCGTCACGCGCTCTCCGAACGCGGCCACGGTTTCGGCCGCGGCCCGCATCCGCGCCTCGTCCTGCTCCGTCAGGAAGAACGGCCGCAGGAACGGACAGTGAATCCGATCGCCAAACGTCAGCTTCCGCTCGCGCATGGACCGCACGAGGCCGCCCGTGAACTCGGGGGTCAACTCGTCCCCCTCGCGAAGCAGCGCGTGCCAGGCCGCGGCCGGGTCCATCTACGTCCGCCGGGGGGCTCCGAGAAACCCGGAGGGGCTCCCGAGCCCCAGCATCTGCTCCCACCGAGGCCAGCACTGCGACGGATCGTTGTCGAGCGCGCGGGCGATGACGAGCGCCGTCATCTTCTCGAGCACGTGGGAGAAATAGAAGGCGGTGATCCGCTCCCGCTCGAAATCCGGCGCCGGGTTGAGGTAATCGATGGCATATGGCACGCCGTCGCGCACGGCGAACTCGATGGTGTTCATCTCGTATCCAAGCGCCTGGTTGATCGTCTGCGCGTCGCGCACGACGCGCGCGCCGACCTCCGCCGTGAGGTAATTGTGATCGACGAGGTAGCGCCGCTCCCGCGGGTCGTAGGCCACAGGCGTGATGTCGGTCTTCCCGAACGTGAAGCACCGCACGTACAGGTCGAAGTCGATGAACTCCTGGAGCGTCATGCAGTACGGGGCCGTGCGGTCGTACGCCTCGAGCAGCTCCCTGCGATCGCTCACCTTGTAGACGTGCTTCCACCCGCCGCCCGAATACGGCTTCAGGATGGCGGGGCGGCCGACGTAGTCGAGCAGCGCGTCCCAATCGATCGGGTAGGACAGATTGCGCAGCGACTCGGGCGCCAGATCGACGTCGGTCGGATATCCCTTCTGCGGCAGCAGCACGGTGCGCGGGATCGCGCACCCGAGCTTCGCCATGACGGCGTAGTTGAAATACTTGTCGTCGGCGGTCCACCAGAACGGGTTGTTGATCACGTACGTGCCCTGCAGCACCGCGTGCTTGAGCGCCCCCCGGTAGTACTCGACCTCGTGCGAGATGCGGTCGACGATGACCCTGTAGCGCGCGGGCTCGTCCATCTTCGTGCCCGCGAGCGTGACCATCTCGGCCGTGATGCCGTGCGTGGCGCCGGCCCTGTTCACGCCCTCGATGAACGCCGGCGGGAAGCTGTACTCGCGGCCGACGAGCAGCCCGATCCGCATGGTGTGGTTCTCTTCGCTCACAGGCGTGCCCCTTCACGCCGATCCACACCCGCGCGCGTCTCCTCGACGATGTGCCGCACCACGGCCTTCAGGTCGCCGGTCTCCCGGTACACCGCCAGCTGCCGCTCGGCGCTCGTGCCCTCCCGCAGCACGACGTGCACGTACTCGACCGCCTCCCGGCTCCCCAGGTCGTCGACCACATCGTCGACGAACTCCAGCAGCTCGAGCGCGAGCTCACGCATCGGCACTTCGGCGCGCTTGCCGAAGTCGATCAGCTTGCCGTCGATGCCCCACCTGGCGGCGCGCCACTTGTTCTCTTCGATGAGCGGCTTGGGGTAGAGGCGAAAGCCCATGTTGCG
Organism: Acidobacteriota bacterium; assembly: GCA_030857365.1. Taxonomy (GTDB): domain Bacteria; phylum Acidobacteriota; class Vicinamibacteria; order Vicinamibacterales; family 2-12-FULL-66-21; genus JALZOC01. The sequence goes on along the minus strand of JALZOC010000021.1, from coordinate 5,021 downwards.
GGCGTACAACCGGTGCAGCTTCACGATGATCGCCTGCGCAAGCGCCGCCAGCATCACCGCGGCTTCCGGACGCGTGGGCACGTCGCACACGCGGAACTCGAGCGTACCGAAGGTCGGATGGGGCCGCACGTCCCACCAGATCTTCCGCGCATCGTCGATGCAGTGCAGATCCACGAGCAGCTGGACGTAATCCTCGTATTCGCTCCAGGAGCCGAAATGCTCCGGTACGCCGGTGCGGGGAAAGCGCCGGAAGATCGTCGTCCGATACGACTTGAGCCCGGTGTCCCGACCCATCCAGAAGGGGGAACTGGTCGAGAGGGCCAGCAGGTGCGGCAGGAAGTACCGCGCCTGGTTCATCAGATCGATCATCGTCTGGCCGGGAGGCACCGCCACGTGCACGTGGAGCCCGAATATGAGGAGCGACCTCGCGAGCTGCTGGAGCTCCTCGACGATGCTGTCGTAGCGGATGCCGGGTGAGAGGATCTGATCTTTCCAATGGGAGAAGGGGTGAGTCCCCGCAGCCGCGACCGCGAGGCCGACCCGCTCCGCACCGCCTGTCAACTCGCGGCGGATGCGGAAAATTTCATCGGCCAGCTCCGGCACGTCCGCGCAGATCCTGGTGCCCACTTCGACAATCGACTGGTGGAGCTCGCCCTTGATCTGCTCCCCGAGGGCGGGCGAACTGGACGCCAGCAGCTGGGTCACGTGTGACCTGAGCGCCCACGTCTGGGGATCGACGATCTGGAACTCTTCCTCCACGCCGACCGTGAAGCGATGGGACATAAACAGCTCTCGGCTTCCAGCTTCCAGCTTCCAGCTTCCGGCTTCTCGCTTCCAGCTGCCGGCTTTCCAGCACGGTGGACGTGGCACTTCGCACGTCGGACGTTACTTAATGGGCCACCGCGCTGACTCGGTGCGTGCGGTTTTCAGGTACGCCTCAATCTTCGCGACCACGTCGGGCGTCGCGGCCGCGAGGTCGGTGCGCTCCCGCGGATCGGCTTCGAGGTCGTAGAGCTCCAGGGGAGCGCCGAGCTTCAGACGGACGCCCTTCCAGCGGCCCATCCGGACCGCCTGCTGAAAGCCGCGTTCGTGGAATTCCCAGTACAGCGGCGGGTGCTCCACGTGTGCGTTGCCCCGAAGGACGCCCGCGATCGAGACGCCGTCGAGATCCGACGGAGCGCGAGCGCCCGCGATCTCCGCAAGAGTCGGCAACATGTCCCAGTGCGCCCACACCTGCTCGCTCACGCGGCCCGCGGGCACGATGCCTGGTCCGTACGCCACCATCGGCACCCGGATGCCGCCCTCGTACAGGTCACGCTTGATGCCCCGCAGGCCCCCCGAGCTGTTGAAGTATGCGGGCGCCGCGCCCCCTTCCCGGTGAGGGCCGTTGTCGCTGACGAACAGGATCAGGGTCCGGCGATCCTTCCCGCGGGCCTGCGCGAGATCGGCGAGCCGGCCGATGTCGCGATCCATCCGCGTGATCATCGCGGCGAAGGCGGCGAAGGGCACCGGCTGCGATCGATACCCGAGCGACGGCTCTTCGAACCGGGCCCCGGCGGGTCTGGCGTCGGCCTTGGCGTTCTCGAACGGCTGCTCTTCGAAGCGTCCCCGGAACGGCGCGAGCGAGTCCTCAGGGGCGCGGATCTCGGCGTGCGGCACGGTGTAGTTCAGATACACGAAGAACGGGCGCGCGTCGTCACGTTCGATGAACGCGCCGGCGTCCTTCGTGAAGAGGTCATTGACATAGTCCCCCTCCAGGCTGGTCGCGACCCGCTCACCATTGCGCCACAGGTGGTCCGTGTACTGCCGGTGCGCATGCCGGTGATCGATGAAGCCGAACGCATGATCGAAGCCCTGCGACGACGGCATCCCTGTCGTGCCGGGCTGCCCGAGACCCCACTTGCCGATGATTGCCGTGCGGTAACCCGCCTCCTTGAGGACCTCCGCCACGGTGACGTCCTCTTCTCGCAGCGGCACGTCACCCGTGGCCGGCGAACCGTTTCCCCTGATCCACCCGTGACCTGTATGCCGGCCCGTCAGGAGGGCGGCGCGCGAAGGCGCGCACACCGTGCTGCCGCTGTAGTACTGCGTGAACCGGGTGCCCTCCCGTGCAAGGCGATCGAGGTGTGGCGTGGTGAACCGCGTCTGGCCGTAGGAGCTCAGGTCGCCGTAGCCGAGGTCGTCCGCCTGAATGAGCAGGATGTTCGGCGGGGCGTCGCGTTGCGCCGTGGCCCCGGGGGCCATCCAGGGGGATGCCGCGAGGACGGTAACCAGGACGGCGAACGCCGGCAGAGTGGCTTTCAATGATGGCTCCCGGTGATTACTTCCAGCGCAGCGTCTCGGCAAAGTCCACGAAACGGTCCCAATCGTACGGCGTCAGATTATGGACTCCGGTGCGGACGTGGTATCCACGCCGGCGTCTGACGACCGGCGTATCGAGCCCCGGCATGCCATCCGTACTCATTGTCGGATCTCCCCACAGCTCGAACACGGGCGACGCGTGCGCCATAGCCAGATACTCCCCTCGCGGGTCGGACCACAGGTCCGCATCGGCGCTCGCAACGTAAAGCGCGCGGGGCGCGACCAGGGCGAGCAGCATGTGCTGATCGATCGGCATCTCCGGCTCCCGCCCGGCAAACGTCTTGTAGTTGTCGGCGAACCAGTGGGGAAACGCCTCGTTGATGCGCGCGACAGTCTCACCGAAGTTGCGGCGGCTCAAGGCGGCGCCCCCTTCACCGGACTCGTTCGAGATGACCATCGCGAACCGCTCGTCCTCCGCGCCTGCCCAGAGCGCGGCCTTGCCCCCGCGCGAGTGGCCGACGACGGCCACGCGTCCCGCATCCACCCGCGGATCCGTCTCGAAGTAGTCCAGCGCGCGGCTCGCCCCCCAGGCCCACGCGGCCAGCGCCCGCCAGGCATTGGCCGGCCGTGGCCCGGAGGTGGTGCCCTCGAACAGCTCAATCACTCCGTTGCGGTACCGATCCTTGTCGTCGGGCGCGAGCTCCGCGTTGTGGAGCGCAGCGATCCCGTAGCCCCGATCGATCAGCCGCTCGGCCGGCCAGAATCCCGACTGCACGGCGCGAGTGGGATCCGTGTTGTCCGTCGGGCGATTGTTGATCAGCAGGAAGACGGGCACGCGGCCCTGGCGAGCATTGGGCAGGAACAGCGTAAGTCCGAATTGATGCGCCCTTCCACCCTGGCTGCTGTGCACGGCGATCCGTTTGAGGGTGGCGGCACCCGACATGGCGGTCGGGTCCTCCTGCAGGACGTCGAACCGGAGCCGTTCAGGGCGTCCCGGAGATCGGCCGTAGACGTTCTCGCGAAACAGGTCGAGAATCTCCCGTCGGCGCGGCGCCCACTCGTCCGACGTTCGGACCTTGGTGTCCGAGGGCCCCGCCAGGCGGAGAGGTTCCGGCAACGTGTAGGGCGCGACGCGTGATTCGTCGTAGTTGAACCCGGGCTGCTGCTCCGACGCCTTCCGGGCCACCTCCGGATTCGCCTGCCATCCGGCGTGCTGCGCGCCGCCGCCCGGCGCAAGACACAGCGCGGCTGCCGAGACGAGAGAGCCGACGATCAGGCGCGGCGCGTGGCCAGGAGCAGAAGGCACCCGGGCATTCAACCACGGAGCGAGCCCAGCGCCGCGTCTTTTTCGTCCCGAACCCAGAGCCCCGAGTCCCTATTTGAGGTCTTCCTTCAGCAAATCGGTGTTGATCGCAAAGGCGGCCTCCGCGCCTTCGGCCGCCGCGACGACGACCCACTGCACCGCGCGGGAGGCATCCCCCGCCACGAAGAGCCCCGGCAGGTGCGTCTTCTCGTAACGGCCGGTCGTGACCGTCCCCTTCTCGTTCAGCTCGCATCCGAGCTGGATGGCAAGCTCGGAGCGTTGCGACTGCCCCGTCGTGAAGAACATTGCCCGCCTGGGCAGCGGCTCTCCGCGCTCGAAGACGATGCGCTCGAGGATGCCGTCGCGTCCCGCGAGCGCGGTGACCTTCTCTTCCCGGACGGCAATCCCGTTCCGCTCCAGGCGCGCCAACCCGTCGGCCTCGATCTCCGACGGCCCATCGGTGCAGAGGACGAGGTCGCGGCTCCAGGCCGTGAGCTCGAGAGACAACCCGAGTCCCCTGGCCCCCCGTCCGTAGATGGCGATGGGCTGATCGCGCAGCTCCCAGCCGTCGCAGTACGGACAGTGGAAGACGCTCACCCCGTACAGGTCCCGGATGCCCTCGAGGTCCGGAAGCTTGTCGACGACCCCGGTTGCAATGAGGAGCTTGCGCGAAAAGGCGACCTCCCCGCCGGCAAGCGTGACCTTGAAGCGGCCGCCGGCGACGCATTCGGCGGACGATGCGCCCGTGTCTATCACGCGCACGGTGTCGTATCGCTCGAGCTCCCGCCGGCCGAGGGCCAGGAATTCTCTGGGCGGAGTGTTGTCGCGCGTCAGGTACCCGTGGAGCGCTCTGGAGGCCGCGTTGCGGGGCTTCCCCGTGTCGCACACCAGCACGGATCGACGGCAGCGACCGAGGATGAGCGCCGCGCTGAGCCCCGCGGGGCCGGCGCCCACGACGATCACGTCATACGTCTGTTCCATGGGACCTCGAAGGATGCAGGGCGAGGAGGTGGCTACCGGGTGATGGCGAGGAAGCGCGGCTCGCCGCGCAGCGACTCGAGATCGACATCGACGCGTGCGCGCGCGGCCGTGAGCTCCGGGAGCGCGCCGGCCACGCGCTCCAGCGAAGCGAGCGCCTGCTCCGTGTTCCCGCGCAGGGCATGCAGGCACGCCACGTAGTACCGGGTGAAGGGGTCGTCCGCGCCCGTTGCGACGCGGGCATCGAACGACTTCTGCGCGCGGTCGAAGTGCCGCGCCGCGTCCTCGGGGTGCCCCAGGCGCAGGTGCGCGGCGCCGATCTTCACGTTCAGCTCGAGCAGCGTGCGGTCGCGCAGCGCGTGATCGCTCGCCCCGATGAAGGCGAGCTCGCGCTCGTACTCCTTCAGCGCGTCCTCGTACTTGCCCGACAGGTAGTGCA